>CACXHA010000028.1 GCA_902767385.1 uncultured Elusimicrobium sp. | reverse complement strand
CTTGGATATAGCGGCGCAAGTGGTCCACGTTGGTTTCTTCAAAATAATAGTGCGAAAATTGCCGCTCTCCTTCGTGGTGCACGTCGCGGTAAGTCACTTCGTCGTTCCAGCGCAAGTCAAAGACGTTGTCCACTTTTTGGCAGTACATGGCAATACGCTCTAGCCCGTAGGTAATCTCGGCCGTAATGGGGTTTAGTGCGTAGCCGGCCATGTTTTGGAAATACGTAAACTGCGTAATTTCCATACCGTCCAGCCAAATTTCCCAGCCCACGCCACTGGCGCCCAGGGTGGGGGATTGCCAATCGTCCTCAATCCAGCGCACGTCGTGCTCTTTGGGGTCCAGGCCGATGGCTTTTAACGAGTTTAAGTAAATTTGTTGGATATTTTCCGGCGCGGGTTTCATAATTACCTGGTACTGGTAATACTTGCCCAAGCGGTTGGGGTTTTCGCCGTAGCGGCCGTCGGCAGGACGGCGGCAGGGTTCCACGTACGCGCGGTTGACGGGTTTTTTAGTAAGCGAGCCGAAAAATGTTTCGGGGTTATAGGTGCCGGCGCCTTTTTCCAGGTCGTAGGGTTGCACCAGTACGCACCCTTGCGCGGTCCAGTAATGGTTGAGCGCGGCGATTAAATCTTGAAAATTCATACCTTGTTTCATAGTAGATATATTATAGCAATTTAGAGGGGCCTGTGAAAGATTTTTGGTCCCACGCGTAGGATAGGCCCTTTGGGCGGTGTGAGCAGAGATGCTGAGCAAAAACTTCTCAGCATGACAACAAAGGCAAAGTGGCAGAGATGCTGAGCAGAAACTTCTCAGCATGACACCCTTGAATTAAAATAGAAAGAAAACACTTGACAATTTGGAAATAGGCCCAGCGGGCGGGTTTTCAAACTATTTTTTTATCCCGCTAGGCGCGAGGGAGGAAGGAATACTGGCGGCACGCGCGCGGTAGCGCGGAGGTATCCGACCGACCGAGCAACAAAGCGGGAGGAAAAAATAGAAAGAAAACACTTGACAATGCTAACATTATTTACTATATTATATACGTAGCATCCGCTACAATTTTTCAATAAAAGGAACTTATATGAAAACAAGTTTTGTACTGCAAAGCAGATACGAACCGATGGTTGCTAAACTGTCCGACAAGCAGGCCGGTATTTTGTTCAAAGCTATTTTTCACTATGTGGCCGCGCATGAAAAACCGGAAAGCTTAAACGATAGTGCTGTAGCCATGGCGTTTGATTTTATCTGCCAAGATTTGGATTACAACGCAGCGCGTTATGCCGAGGTTTGCCAAAAACGCAAAGAAGCGATTAATAAACGCTGGCACGGGATAGAAAAGAATACAAATCAATACAACCCGGTACATAATGAGGTTGATAATGAGGTTGTAGTTGAAGATGAAAATGAAAATATAAATACTCTTACTGCGCAGCCCAAGGCCGCGCAGACACAGAGCGCAGTTTCTTTAAAAAAACCCGAAAAACAACCCCGGCAGATTTTAACCCAGTTTGCCCAGGAGGTAGCCAAACGCTTTGAAAGCGCTATCCAAAACCCCACGCAATACGCTATTTGGTTTAAGCGTAATGTACGGTGTTTAAAAGATATTTTGGAGTTTTGCGATTACGACACAAAACTAGCTTTACAAACAATCTCAGTGTGTGCAACGCGTTTGGAAAAAGCCGGACTGAGCGGCGGTTACGAGGCCGTCTGCCGTAATTTGCCCGAGTATATGGTCTATGCCCAACGGGAGTTGGAAGAAAACTCACGCTAACCTGCCCCATCTGCGGGCTAAAATCACGCTAGCAGTTCGTCCACATCGGCGGGCACTTGAAAAAAAGAATCGTAAATCTTAAAAGCGTGCTCGCGGATAAACGTATCGGGCTTTTTAATATTGGGAATCATGCACGTACGCATTTGGGCGGTAATGGCGGCGGTGGCCCCGGCAACGGAGTCCTCAAACACCAAGCATTGGCTCGGGTCCGCGCCCAGTTTGGCGGCACTACGCAAATAGACCTCGGGGTTGGGTTTTAGGTGTTCTACATCTTCGCAGGTAGTCAGCGCGGAAAAATATTTGGCAAGGCCGGTTTTATCCAAGTAAAACTCCACCCATTTGCGGATGTTGGACGACGCGAGCCCCAATTTTAGTCCGCGTTTATAAAACAGTTTTACCGCGTCCACCGCGCCGGGCATAAAGGGGATTTCGCCCCCACGCTGCAAATAATCTTCCACCAGTTGGTAGGTGCGGCGTTGCAGGTGGTCGGTATCGGTATGTTGACCGAAGTGTTGCTTAATAAATTTGTTGGCTTCTTCGCGCGAAATACCCACGCCTTGGGCAAATAAATCAAACGTAAAATCCAACCCCATTTCAGCCGCGGCCTTGCGGTAACACGCAAAGTAGATAATCTCGGTGTTATAGAGGGTGCCGTCCATATCAAAAATGACGGTGGTAATCATACGGCGGCGGGCTCCCGGGCGGGCACTGGTTCAAACGTGTCTTCTAAACCCAGCGGGCGCGCGGTGTTTAAGGGGTAAGTTAAATAGCGGTCTAAAAACCGGCGCACCACGTTATTGCACTTGGCTAAATACAAAAGGTCTTGCGGGTCCTCAAACACCAGGTTGGAAAATTTATCTTCGTGCATACGTTGCCAAAATTCTGGGGAAATTTGCAAGACCGGGTGGTCCAACCCAAAACCCGCCAGCATCATCAGGCGCAAGGTAAACGCCGCCGCAAATGCGGGGGTCGGCTCTCCTAGGTCCAGTTCGGTCAGCGCAGTGGTTAAGAGTTCAAATTTTTCCTCGCTCACCTGGTGAAGCGGCGTTAAACGCAAGACCAGTTCGCAACAATGCAAGGCCAGGTGGGTACGTTTTAAATCGGCCCGCACCTGGGGGAAAACCGAGTGAATTTTACCGCCCGTAACCGTAGCCAGCACGCCGCCACGCTTGACGTAAAAGCGATAATCGGCCAGCGTTAGCGGCTCGCCCAATGCTTTTAGTTTGCCCGTGCTGCGTGCCACGCCGGGCAAGCGTGCATTGAGGCGCCCATGAGAGCGGGTGTAGATAGAGACGATAGAGTCGCTCTCGCGGAAGGCCTGGCGGTAGAGGATAATGCCACTGTCGGTAAAAATCATACTTATATAGTAGCATATTTTCAAGGGTACAAAGTATCTCGTGTGGGCTTCTCTCCCTCCCGGGTGGAGGGAGTAGCGCCTTTAGGCGGGGTAGGAGGGTTATAATAAGTATTTTTCTTGTGTGCCCCTCCTTTGGCACTGCGTGCCACTTCCCCCACAAGGGGGGCAGAAGATATGCGGAGCCGGCAAGGGGGAAAACAAGGTGGAGATGCTGGGCATGACACCGACACACACGTGTCATCCTGAGTCGTCGTTGCTCAGGATCTCCACCTTAAAAAGAGTAGATGCTGAGCAAAAACTTCTCAGCATGACAACAAAGGCAAAGTGGCAGAGATGCTGAGCAAAAACTTCTCAGCATGACGACAAAGG
>CACXHA010000027.1 GCA_902767385.1 uncultured Elusimicrobium sp. | reverse complement strand
GTATCAAAAAAGAAAAAGGATACCTCTATTTCTTAGACAAAAAAGGCGATATTTCCCGCGCCAAAATGGTAAACGCCAAATAAGTTTGTGCTTTACTAAAACCCCCGGTGCAAACCGGGGGTTTTATTTTTGCTCACGTGTCTGCGCTCCAAAAATACTACAATATAAATGTCCTTTTGGCTTTCAACCTTAAGTACAAATTTACCACTTGAGAGGTTTTGATGGAAAAAGAGACTGTACTCGTCGGTTTATCTGGCGGAGTGGACTCTGCCGCTACGGCCGTTATACTCAAAGAACAAGGCTACCACGTAATCGGGGCAACCATGATTATTTGGGATCCTTCCTTACCCGTTCCTAAAGGGGGACATCAAAAAAATGCCTGTTTAGCCCCCGAAAAAGAAGATTTAACCGAAGTAGAAGAAATTACCAAAAAACTGGGCATTGATTTCTTAACGGTGGATTGCCGTAAAGAATATAAACAAACCGTGTTGGATAATTTCCGCTTGGAATATTCGTGCGGGCGCACACCTAATCCGTGTGTGTTGTGCAATAGTTTAATCAAATTTGGCGTACTGCCCAGTGCGGCCGCCAAACAAGGCATTAAGTTTGATAAATTTGCTACCGGACACTACGCGCGCGTAGAAAAAGACCCAACTACCGGCACGTACCTGCTAAAAAAAGCGGTGGATAACTCGCGCGACCAAAGCTATTTTTTACACCGCTTAAAACAAGAACAACTTTCGCACGTTTTATTTCCGCTGGGCGAAAAAACAAAACCCGAAATTCGCCAAAAAGCGCGTGAGGCCGGCCTGAAAGTAGCCGATAAAGAAGACAGTATGGACTTTTACTGCGGCGATTATAACGACCTGTTGAACTTCCCCAACAAGCCCGGGGATATCCTTACCACCGAAGGGCAAGTGGTGGCCCGCCACAACGGTATTTGGAATTACACCATCGGCAAACGCAAGGGGTTAGGTATTAGCGGTTTTGCACAACCCATGTATGTAGTAGGGATTGATGCTAAAAAAAATCAAGTCATCATTGGCCCCAAAGAAGCGCTCTATAAAAAGTATCTGCGTGCGGACAACCTCAGCTGGGTGGCAGGGTATCCGCCCGCGCGCGAATTTGATTGTGACGTTAAAATCCGCAACTTACACGTACCCGCCAAAGCACGCATAACCGTACAGGAAGACGGCCACTTGACCGCTCTGTTTGAACAACCGCAGCTATCTATCACAGCAGGCCAAAGCGCCGTACTTTACGACGGAGATATTGTGCTGGGCGGCGGAATTATTTTGTAACAAACCCTTCTGTCACTTTACATACCCACCCCGGAAACGTCATCCTGAATTTAATTCAGGATCTCGTTGTGTTCCCGGGGTAGTTTTTATTAAACCGTTTCTTTTTGGCAAACTATACTGGCACCTGCTAAATTTGCTAAAATATAAGTAATATAGCATCTATGACTACAACTATGAAAGAAGATTACTACAAAATTCTCGGGATTGAGCGCACCGCAACCGAGGTGGAAATTAAGTCGGCCTTTCGCAAACAGGCTATGAAATACCACCCAGACCGCAACCCCGGCAACAAAGAAGCCGAGGAACAATTTAAAAAAGTCAACGAGGCTTTTTCCGTTTTGTCCGACCCGCAAAAAAAGCAAATGTACGACCAATACGGCCACGAAGGCGTAAACGGAGCCGGCGGGTTTGGCGGCTTTAACGCAAACGGCTTTAGTGACATTAACGATATTTTTGGCTCCGTATTTGGGGATATTTTTGGCGGCGGCTTTGGCGGCCGTTCACGCGGGCCGCGCGTTACCCGCGGCGAAGATTTAAAGTTAGATGTAACCCTTACTTTAGAAGAAGCCTTTAGCGGCAAGGAAGTGCCGGTGGATTACACGCGGCAAGATAATTGCCAAGCGTGCGACGGTTCCGGTGCCGCCCCTGGCTCCCAACGCAAAACGTGCCGTTCGTGCAACGGCTCGGGCCAAGTTACCTATTCTCAAGGTTTTTTTAGTATGCGGCAAGTCTGCCCCGATTGCGGCGGCAAAGGTACCGTCGTTGAAAAACCGTGTAGCGAGTGCCGCGGCACCGGCCACAAGCGCGTCAAAGAAAAAATCACTGTCAAAGTACCCAGCGGTGTGCGCACCGGGGTTACGTTGCGCGTTTCCAACGGCGGGGACATCGGCGAAAACGGCGGCGGCTTTGGAGACTTGTATGTAGAAGTACACGTCAAAGAACACAAAATTTTCCGCCGCGATGGCGACAACCTGGTTATTGATGCTCCCATTACCTACCCTCAAGCCGTACTGGGTGGCACGATTAAAGTACCCACCATTGAGGGCAAAGAAATAGAAGTAAATATCCCCAAAGGTACGCAATTTGGCGACGTGCTTAAAATGCAAGGCAACGGCATGCCGCGCCTGGGTAAAAAAGGATTTGGAGACCTCTTAATCAACGTCAAAATAGAAGTCCTTAAAAAACCTACTGCCAAGCAAAAAGAACTTTTAGAGGCCCTGGCCCAAGAAACCGGCGGCAAAAAGAGTTTCCTCAAAGATTTATTTGGCAAATAAAATATGCTATAATTATAGTAGCGGAGTTTCCCCTAAGGGGACAACCGCTGGAATAAACTTATGTACGCAATTATTGAAACTGGTGGAAAACAGTACTGGGTAAAACCCGGTCAAGATCTGCAGGTTGAAAAGCTGGACGCGAAAGCCGG
>CACXHA010000026.1 GCA_902767385.1 uncultured Elusimicrobium sp. | reverse complement strand
TACAGCCACCAAATTGGACGGGAAGTATACGTTAAAGATTCCTTCTTATACAGATGGGCGTATTTGTTGTGACGATAGTTGTGGAGAAGTTTGTGTAGCTAAGTGTAATGATTTAAACAAAAATTACCCCAAATGTAGTGAATTAGATTATGAAGAGGCCACGTGTAGTGTGCCTGAACCAGAATCTGAACCAGAACCTGCGCCAGAACCAGAACCTGAACCTAATGTACTCGCATGTACGGAGGGAGCCACGCAAGGTAGCCAAGTATGTAATAAGTGTGGAACGCAGACGACGCAAGTATGTCGCGGGGGTCAGTGGATAGATGAATTGGGACCTTGTTCTAAAACGGAAGAAGAATGTTCTGATGGTTCCCAAGAAGGGTGTGAATGGGAAGAAGGCGTTATTGTTCCGTTTGGAGAGGAGCGGGTAGATTGTGAAGTAAGTTGGGCCTCTTGTGGACAAGGTAGAAAATATAAATGTACGAAGGATGAAGATGGTGCTCCCTGGTGGGAAGATTTGGGCATGGAGAACGGCGTTTGTCCCCTTACGCAAGAAGAAAAGGAAACTTGTAAATGCGACAAATCCTATTTGGACAACTTCACGAGTTGTGAGACAGATAAAGACGGAACTAAGATCTGTAAAGCTGCATGCCGTTATGGTTATGATGGGGAAGGAACCTGTAAATATTTCTGTAATAAGGAAACCGGCGAGTGGAATAACCAGGGAGATTGTGAATGGAATTGTACCAGTAACCTGCGTTGGGTTCCTAGTTTAACCGAAATTGGGTGTAGCCCAGAGTGTAACGGTTGGTGTGTGAATACAGGTGGAACCGCCCAGGTCCTTTCGGATCAGTATACGGTTGATGAATTTTATACAGCATTTAACCAAGTTCCTTGGCCCCGCCAAGGGAGGGTATACTCAGAAGATGAAGATCTGAACGGTACCTGTAGTCCTGCGGGGCGCTCGATAACCATGGAACAGTGTACCAGGCCAGCGTGGGATGGTTCTTCATTTCACCCCAATACAATTGGGGAGACGTGGCACTATGCGAATGCCCCGCGAAAACAGATTATCACTCTTACGTGTTTGGCACGTGAGGATGATCACCGTGACAGAGCATATGTAGGCGGGTGGGGAGACAAGTTGCTTAACGACTCCTTGCTGGTATTAGAGTGCCCCAGCGGGTGTGAAACTGTAGCAGATTGTGTGGATAGTGATGCCAATTGCGGCTGTTCCTGGCACGACCCTGACCACGGATTTGACACCCATTGTTGGGACACAGTATTTGATGGCGGTTCCGGCTATGAAGGTGATATGGACTGGTGGACCTTCATTAGCGGATGGGGTGGCTGCGGCGACGACGATTGTCCTCCTCCACCTCCAGATCCTGAAATAGAAGGTGGTGACTTTGTGCCCCCCACTCCCCCAGATGTGACCTGTACCTCGGGTAGTCATAGCATGGAGAAGATAGGGAGTGTGTGCTATTGTAGTGCAACAGTGAGTTGTTCTGATGGAAAGAGCATGGACTATGGACCGGTGCCTTGTACGTGTCCTGAGGAACCAGCCAATAATCAGGAACCAGCCAATAATGAAACTGAAGCCGGGTGTCACACATACGTGATTTTCGATGCGCCGTTTAAAGATGGACGTACCGGATGGTGTCACAACCGCACAGTATGTAACGGTAAAATTGTAGAGGAATCCCATAAATATGTATGTCAAGCCTCGGATCAACAAGGTATTGACTGGAATCGGTAGACTTACTCATATCCGAAACTATCCATGTTGGAGACGTGAACAATTTCCCCCGGCTATGCCCGGGGGTTTTGTTGTGTAAGAAAACCTTGCGCTAGGCACGGGGTTGAGTATAGCTTTAAGCGATGAACAGGTTGTAAAAGTAGTTTTGTGTAGTGATAAGATAAGGTGTTATTCCCGAGGAAGGTTGTCGGGAATCTTCTCTTATTGTGGTGCTGAACTTGATTCAGCATCTCATCCTCTTTCTGCTTGCAATAAGGTAAGATTCCGTATCAAGTACGGGATGACAAATAGAAATAAGGAGTAGATCCCCGATACAGGCACTCGGGGATGACCCTTTGAGAGTGGGTATCGTGTGGCAGCCTGTTAAGAAGGGCTTTTAGCCCTAGGCTAGTAGGAAAGGGTTTTACCCGTACTGTGAAAAATCCCCGGCTATGCCGGGGGATGGTTATTATACTTCTAAAAATGCTAAAATATAGCTACTTATGGCAAAACTAGTACGTGGGTTCCGTGATATATTTGAACCCCAATCCAATCAATTTACAGAACTGGAAAATTGCGCGCGCGGCGTATTTTCTACCTACGGGTTTGGCGAATTGCGCCTGCCTACTGTGGAGCTCAAAGAACTCTTTGTGAAATCCACCGGCGAAACGACGGATATCGTGCAAAAAGAAATGTACGCTTTTGAAGATGCCGGTCACCGCCAGTTAGCCATCCGCCCGGAAGGTACCCCCGGTGTAGTGCGCGCGTATCTAGAGAACAATTTTGTACAAAATGCGCCGGTGCAAAAACTGTATTATATCGGCAATATGTTTCGCGCCGAACGCCCGCAAGCGGGCCGCTACCGCGAGTTTGAGCAAATCGGTGCCGAATATATCGGCAACTCTGCTCCGGCGGCCGATGCTGAAGTAATTTTGATGCTTAAAGATATTGTGGCTAAGTTTGGTGCTAAAAACTACGTTGTTAAAATCAACAGTTTAGGGTGTGACAAATGCCGCCCGCTTTACCGCCAAGCGTTAATTGATTTTTTGTCTAAAGAAAAAGACACGCTTTGTGAGAATTGCCAAACCCGTTTAGAAAAAAATCCGTTGCGTGTGTTGGATTGTAAAATTGACGGTGCCCGTTTTGCCGGGCGTGTACCTACCATGCAACTGTGCCCGGAGTGCCAGGAACACTTTGATACGGTGCAAGCATTACTCAAAGGGAAAATAGACTATGTGGTGGACCCGATGCTTGTGCGGGGGCTGGATTATTATTCGCGCACAGTGTTTGAATTTCAGGCGGGGGACGTATCGCAAAACGCCATTGCCGCCGGCGGACGTTACGATACGCTTATCAAAAATATGGGCGGACCGGCTACTCCGGCTATCGGGTGGGCTATGGGTGCCGAGCGCGTGATTTTAGCACGGGGAGAACAACCCGTTCAAAAACGCAAAAGCGTGTGTGTGGTTTCTTTAGAAAAACCGTGTAACCAAACCGCGTTTAATATCATGCAACAACTGCGTGCGGCAGGTATCCGCACCGAAGGGGGACTCTTTGATAAAAACATCAAAGGCCAAATGAAACAGGCCGACCGCTGCGGGGCCGCTTATGCGCTTATTTTAGGTGGCGACGAGTTACAAAAACAAGTAGCCACGTTGAAAGATTTAACGACAGGCGAGCAACATCAAATCCCGTTTGCCGAAGTAGTCAATGAGGTAAAAAAAGTATTATGAAACGAACCAATTATTGCGGCGATATTACCGCACAATTTTTAGGAACGAAACAAACCTTGTGCGGGTGGGTCAACTCCTACCGTAACCATGGGGGCGTGTTGTTTATCAACTTGCGTGACCGCGCGGGCGAATGCCAAGTAGTGGTAGAGCCCAACCGTCCGTTTTTTAAAGAAGCTGCCGCTGTACGTAATGAGTATGTGGTAGAAGTGACCGGTGTGGTGCAACGCCGCATTGAAGGGGCTGTTAATAAAAATATGAAAACCGGCGAAATTGAAGTTGTAGCCGACGAATTTAAAGTTTTAAATACTTGTGTGCCGCTTCCGTTTGACGTGGATAAATCCCGCGGAGCCAGCGAAGAAATCCGCCTTAAATACCGCTATTTGGATTTGCGTAACCCTAAAATGTTTGCCAATTTGTATTTGCGCCACCGCATTGCGCAGGCCGCGCGGAGATATTTGGACAGACAAGGGTTTATTGAAGTGGAAACCCCGGTATTGACTCGTTCCACGCCGGAAGGCGCGCGCGATTACTTGGTGCCTTCCCGCGTACACCATGGTCAGTTTTATGCTTTGCCGCAAAGTCCGCAAATGTTCAAGCAAACGTTAATGGCCAGCGGCATTGACCGCTATTTCCAACTGGCGCGTTGTTTTAGAGACGAAGATTTACGTGCCGACCGTCAGCCCGAACATACACAAATTGATATGGAAATGTCCTTTGTCACCATTGACGATATTCACCATATCGTAGAGGGGCTCATGCAAGAAATTTTTAAAACGGCGGGAAAAGAACTTAAAACTCCGTTTATCAAATTGCCCTTTGACCAAGCTATGGAAAAATACGGCTCTGACAAGCCAGACTTGCGTTATAGTTTGGAAATGAAAAATGCGGCAACGGTGTTTGCCCAAACCGGTTTTAAAGTATTTGCCGACGTATTAGCCAACAAAGGGGCCATTTATGCCCTGCGCGGCGAGAAAGGCGCGGCCTACTCCCGCGGGCAAATGGATAAACTAACCGAATTGGTTAAAAAGAACGGAGCTAAGGGCCTGGTGTGGCTCAAAGTGAAAGACGGTAATGTGGAAGGCCCTTCTGCCAAATTCTTTAACGCGCAGGAATTAGCCTCTGTAAAAGAATTAGTCGGCGCCCAGGAAGGGGATGCTATTTTCATTGGTAGTGATGTGAATAAACGCACCGCACAAACCTTTATGGGGGCACTACGCAAGGAACTCGTCAAAGAACTTCCTAAACAGTGTGATTGGGCCTTCGCGTGGATTACTAACTTCCCGCTTTTGGAATATATCCCCGAAGAAGACCGCTGGGACGCAGCCCATAACCCGTTTACGGCCCCGGTGGAAGAAGATTTGCCGAATTTGGAAAAAGACCCGGGTTCTATCCGTTCGTATCAGTTTGACCTGGTGCTTAACGGAAATGAATTAGCTTCCGGTTCTGTGCGCAACTGCCGTCGCGACGTACAGGAACGTATTTTGGCGCTGATGAAACACTCTAAAGAAGAGGCCGCCCGCCGCTTTGGTATGCTCTTAAACGCCCTGGAAGCCGGTGCCCCGCCACACGGCGGTATCGGTTTGGGGTTAGACCGCATTACTGCGTTACTGGCTGGGGAAGAGTCTATTCGCGAAGTAATTGCTTTCCCTAAAACGGCGCAAGCGGTGTGCCCGCTGACGGAATCACCAAACGTGGTAGATGAGCAACAGCTGATTGATTTAGGGATTACCCTGATTAAAGAAAAATAACAAAAGCCCCGCCTCGGCGGGGTTTTTTAGTAGGACCTAGAACCAAATGGGACTTTTGTACCTGGCATAAAATTATTTTTTTCGCTATACTAATACTATGAACGAGGATAAAACTGCCTTAAAAATTGCTTTGTTAATACTGGGGGCTTTAGCGGTGGTGGCGGCCCTGTGGCGGGTGCTCGCTTATGAGCCGAGTGCCGCGCGGGGGGATTTTCGTCCTATGGCAGGTGGTACTATTGCACAACCCGATTTTTCCAATGCCCGTTTCCCGGTTACCGAACAAGAAGCATTAGATGAATTATTGCCGCAAGGGCAGCCTAATTCTCGTCCACAAGCGTCTCTTGCTGCAAATTCCAAAACAAATCCCAAAGCAACGCCTTCACGTCGGGTAGCTTATCCCGAAAACCGCGCCTCACACAAGGAGGCTTATCCGGCCCAATCGTCAGCGGGTGGACAACGCTACGTAGGTACAAATTTTTATCCGACGCAACAACAACCCGTACCGTACGCGCAGGCAGCTGCTTCTTTTTATAAGGGGGGGAATACTTCCGGTAATTCAGCGCATTCCGTTTCGGCGCGTATGCAGGAAGAACGGGCCCAGATGTTAGCCCCTTACTTGCGCCCTAACCGCAAGCAAAAAGAACAAATGGATGCCAAATGGGCGAAACTTTCTGCCGCGATTGACCGGGCCGTTGCACAAGCATTAACCCCTAAAAGTAAAAAAGAACAAATGGTGGAAAAGTACGCGGCTTCTAAAAATGCTGCCGCCGGACAGAGTGGGTTAACGGGCCCGTTTGCACCGGTAGTAAATGCGATTGCCGCACAGAAAAACGATATTGTAAAAAGTTTTGCTCAGTCCTTTGGAGCGTCGGCGGCCAAAGAGGCAAGCCAGTTGATGGATTCTTTTGCCGGTGAAGTTGCCGCCGCGGCCAGTGCGCCGGGGTTAACCTCGCAGCAAGCGGCCGCACAAGTAAAAGAGATTGCCAAAAAATACGAAAAGAAAATGGATAAATTGGCCGAGAAAAGCCAGTATGATAAATTTGTGGCAGACCGCGTGGCGCAAGATAATAAACAAAAAGCAGAGCTGGGGGCTTTGTATCCGGAAGAGAAAGTACAAATCGGGCAACTCATTGACCAAACGCGCGAGAAAGATTTGGCTTTGGCTACCCAAAATTTACCTCGGGAAGAGTATTTTAACCAACTGGCTCAAAACAACCAGGCCCTGCGTAGCGGGATTCAAAAATTGGTAACACAGGGGGGAAAATCGGTGCAAGATTTCCAAAAGTGGGAACAAGGGCAGACGCAAGCATACCTCGAAAAATTGGGACAACTGGAAGAAGCAGGGCAAATCCAAAGTGTGGCCCGCGTAGCTACGCCGGATGAAAAACGCAAAACACAAGCAGACATAGATGCTCAAAAACCGAAATTTTTAGACGGAATAGAAAAAAGTTTCGGTCCGCAAGCCAAAGCTGATTTTGAGCCGATTTTTGAAAATTATGAGCGTACCCTCAAACAAATTGATGAGGCCAAACTTTCCCCCTTGGAGCGGGAAACCCAAAGAGCCAACGCTACCAAAGAAGCCAACCGCGAGCTGTTTAGTAAAAAAATTGAGTACGTGGAAAAAATGAATATTCCCGACGAGCAAAAACAAGCCGCTTTAAACGAATTACGCCAAGCTTACAAC
Source organism: uncultured Elusimicrobium sp. (assembly GCA_902767385.1). Classification (GTDB taxonomy): domain Bacteria; phylum Elusimicrobiota; class Elusimicrobia; order Elusimicrobiales; family Elusimicrobiaceae; genus Avelusimicrobium. Next base: position 1,093 of record CACXHA010000026.1, on the reverse strand, counting down.
AATATCAAATAGGTCTAAAGACTAGTTACGTCTAGGTCTTTTGGCCCTTTCGGCTCAGCTTACATAAAAGCTATCATATAAGTAGATTAGTTGCAAAGGAGAAACCATGAATAAGAAAGTTTTTATCTTGGGCGTGGCTGTTTTACTGGCCGCCAACGCCTATGCGCAACGCCCGCTTAAAATGGCCAAACACATGGCACAAACCATACAAGGTGGAGTGGGTGGCACTTTATCCCCCAATGTGCCTGTAACTGTACTGAACGCAGAAATGCTGGGGAATCAAGTATTGCGCGCCCAAGTTGTTGCCACCTCTAAAATGTACGTGTCTAGTGCACAATTGTTTACGCAAGTGCAACAGAACAACGGACTAAAAAATTTAGAACCCGCCAACGTAAAATTACTGCAAGCCAAATTTAGCAATTTGGATGAAATTGTAAGACTAAAAAAATCTGCTTTTACAGGTTATCGCGGCGCACTACTTAGCGAACGGCCTGCTGTAGATGAAGAAGTAATGCAAGATGGACAAGTAAGCGGTATGCTTCAAGTTCTTGATATCCAACGTTATATGCAAAGCAACAACAACGAGTTTCCGCAACTCTTTACGGTAAATAACAATGGCTGGTTGTTGGCCACTAATATATGGACAAGCCGTGAGGGTACAGAAGCTTTTAGACAGGTATTAGATATATTAAATCAAGAACAAGCCGGGCAGGTTAATTCTGCTATCATTTCACAATTAGTGGCTTTGTACGCAAATGCGTCCAACAAGGTGCCGGTACAAACGGTAGTAGAACAATTGGAGAATTGGCGGGCGGCTCATGATACCCCCACGCAAGCTCCCCTATTGCCTACGGATTTGGGGGCGGCATCTTCCTTGCGTGGTAGTAATGCCGAAAATTTGTGGCTTAGTATGCAAATCCGCTTATTGCAGTTAACCCCCGGCATTGAACTACCGCAGGTTTTAAAAGAAGCAAAAGTAACTCAGTAATTGGTAAAAAAGAATTAAAAGCGCCCCGGTCTTTAAGGCCGGGGTTTTTGTTGTTCTCTTTTTGGCCGTTGTTGTTTAAACCTCCTACTAGTTGACTTGTTTTTT
>CACXHA010000025.1 GCA_902767385.1 uncultured Elusimicrobium sp. | reverse complement strand
TTTTGTAGTTGTTACCAATGCCGCTAAAATTAAACTCACCGGCAAAAAATTGGAACAAAAAGTGTATTTCTCCCACTCCGGCTATGCCAAAGGCGGCAAAGAAACCCCGGTTAAACGCGTGTTAGAAAATAATCCCACCCGCGTACTGGAACTTGCCGTAAAACGCATGTTGGATGAAAACAAACTGCGCGCTCCGCGCCTTAAACGCTTACGCTTGTTTGCCGGCGAAGCACATGAGTTTACGGAACGCTTTGGTAAATAAGAGGAAATACAATGAATACTACGAATTTAAAAACCGGAAGACGCAAAACCTCCGTTGCCCAAGTAGAATTGTTAAAGGGCAAAGGAAACATTACCGTAAACGCCAAAAGCTTGGACGAATATTTTGGCAACCACGCCCGCTGCAAAGCTGCTGTAAAAGCGCCGCTTACCGTAACGGGTTTAGATAAATCTTACGACGTAGAAGCCAAAGTAGTCGGCGGTGGCGTATCTAGCCAAGCCGGTGCTTTACGCCATGCGATTGCCCGCTCTATTGCGGAGCTGGGCGAAGACCTCAAAAAGGCTGTTAAAAAAGCCGGTTACTTAACGCGCGATCCGCGTATGGTGGAACGCAAGAAACCGGGTCAGCCGGGGGCTCGCAAACGCTTCCAGTTCTCCAAACGTTAATATACAACTGGAAACGCAGCAAAGTTTGTACGCAAAAACCTCAAACGAAAGTTTGGGGTTTTTGCTTTCGGGCAACCATTTGCCAAAATCGTTGCACTTGGCAGTGACTTGGGCTTGACGCACCTGGCAGTGCGCCTATGCGCCCAACTTTTCCCTGCCAACTGCTTAGATTTTGGCAAATCAGCCTACTGAAAATTTTACCCTACGCAACTTGCTAAACAACAAAACTTACGGTGCAAATCTGCCTCAAATCTGAAAAATCATCTTAACTTCTATGTATCCGGTGCTCTACCAAAAACAACTCTTATAAACCTGGAAACGCAGCAAAGTTTGTGCACAAAAACCTCAGGGACGTCATCCTGAACTTGATTTAGGATCTCGTCTTGTTCCTAGGGTGGTACTGCTTTTTATAAGGTGTCATCCCCGATTTTTGTCGGGAATTTTCCACGCGTGTTGTTTGTCGTGGCTGTTTAGGAACAATGTTGCGTTGTAGATTCCCGAACCCTGCGGGCCGCCAAATCGGGAATGACAATTTTTTTGACAACAGCACAAACAAAAACCCCCGCAAAGCGCGGGGGAAAGATTGTTTTTTGGATGCAACTTACTACTTGCTTGGTGCTGGGGTATGTTGGGTTACTTTGCCAGTGTTGTCAAGTACAAATACCTCGAGCGTCGGGAAAGAAACAGTTGCAAATTCTATTTTATCTCCGTTGCGTCTTATAGAGATGAAAATCCCGTTGGACAGGGCATACGAGTCGTTGCCATTATTAGCAGATTTATCCAAAGAAGTTATAGATAAATTTAATTCCTTCAACCCTGCGTTTTCATAGCGGTGGAACTCGGCAGACTGTCCTTTTTCCGCTGTTGCATTAATTACTTTCGTTTGGCCCAGCAGTTGCACCACTTCCCAACAATCCTGTCCGTTAATGGTGCAAAGCGGGGAATCTTTCGGCGTATTTTTGAGAGCAACAGGTGCAAGAACGGCCGGGATAGCGGCAGTTTGTTTCTTTTGTTCTTGCGGTTGTTCTTTGGTGGAACAGGCGGCCAAGAATACGGTGCCTACCAACACTAAAGCTAATTTTTTCATAATCTCTCCTTATGATGTTTCTTTTAGTATAGCATAAAAAACCCCCGCGTGTGCGGGGGAAAATAAAAAAGAGAGTCGTTCCTGAGTGTTTTTGTCGGGTATCTGCACCGTTTTTTACGTGCAAATAAGAAGGAGATCCCGTATCAAGTACGGGATGACAGCTTTATAAAATTATTTTTCTATTTTAATGCCCAAAAATGCGCGGTACAAAACTGCCAAAAGCCCAAACAAAATGTAGAGTGAAAAGACTACTAAAATTACATTTTGTGGGAATTTGATGAGCATAACTACCAAAAATACAATTAAAAGCAAAAACCAAGCGTTAAATTTCTTTTCGCGTTTGGCCTTAAAGGCCGCATAGGGAACATTGGACACCATCAGTAGCGCCAGTACCAACATCATAAACCATACAAAATTATATAAGTGGGTAATGTAGGTTTCTACAAAAGCGATATTGTGCCCGTTACCGTTGCCCTGCATAATGGTATAGGAAATGGCAAACGAGGCCAAAAGCGCGGCCGGGGCCGGTACGGGTAACCCGCAGAAATACTTTTTAGATCCTTCGCCTGCATGGGCCATGGCGTTAAATTTAGCTAGTCTAAGCACGCCAAAACACGTATAGACGCACGCAATCGGTCCACCCCAAAGCGGTTGTTGCTTTAAGACCATAAAATACATCAAAAACGCCGGCGCCGCACAAAAAGAAATTGCATCAGCCAAAGAGTCCATTTCAATACCGAACTCACTCTCGGCATCCAACAAACGAGCAACCCGTCCGTCAAACATATCAAATACGGCGGCAATTAGTATGAGCCACCCGGCGTGGGCAAAATTGCCCTTACTGGCAGCTAAAATAGAGAAAAATCCACACGCCAAATTTCCCAGCGTAAATAACGACGGGGCTGCGATGGCAATAGTGGTAGGTTTTTTAGAGTCGTTGGTCATAGAACCCTCCTATTTCCACAACGCCAAGACGGTAATACCGCCCTGGACTTTTTGACCTTCTTTTACAATCACGCGCACTTTGTTTTTGGGCAAATACACCGCTACTTGGCTACCAAAACGCACCAGCCCCAAACGGCGGTCTTGCTTGATGTCCTCGTGCGGGTGAACCCAGCACTCAATGCGACGGGCAATCGCACCGGTGAGTTGTTCTACGTGGGCAAACTTGGTCGGATCCCCGTCTTTAAAGAGTTGGATTAGGTTGCGTTCGTTTTTAACGGCATCGGGATTGTCGGCAAATAAAAATGTGCCTTTGTTATAGAAGATATCGCCGGTTTTACCGTTCACAGTGGAGCGTTGCACATGAATATCAAAAATAGAGAGGAAAATACGCACCACGATGGAGTTGGGGTCTTCTTCCGTCCTAACGGACATGACCGTACCATCTGCTGGGCAGGCAATTTCGTCATCGGCAAATTTAACGTTGCGGTTAGGGTCGCGGAAAAAATAGGCGCAAAACACGCCTACAATCATAAAAAATACCCCTGTTTTGGGGCAGCCGAAATAAAACAATACCGCGGCGATGAGCATACCGGCAGCAGCAAATTTTAACCCTAAAGGAAGAACAGTACCGACCCAACTTACAGACTTGGTAAGTGTACGTACAATATCATGAATCATTATTTTTGCTACTGGTGGGTTTAGTTTTGGCAGGTATGTTAAGTGGGCAGGGGGGGACTTGAACCCCCACGGCCTTGCGGCCAACAGATTTTAAGTCTGTCGCGTCTGCCATTCCGCCACCAGC
>CACXHA010000024.1 GCA_902767385.1 uncultured Elusimicrobium sp. | reverse complement strand
CTTTTAACTGAGAAGCTTTTTGACGCAAGCTATTAAAGAGGCGTTCTTGCTCGTCGCGCTGGTGGCGAAGCTGGGTAATTTCCTGCTCGGCCGCGTAGGCACTGCCGGCACCGGTATCGGTCGGGGCAAAAACGGCCGGAAGTGGGTCATAACTGCGCTGCACAGGGACTTCTTTAAACGTAAAAGATTGGGTTTGCTGGGTTTGAGAAAGATTTTCTACACTGGTGCGCAATGTGGCAATCGTGCGGGAGAGATGTTCTAAAAAAGCGTCTTTGTCTTTTTGACGTTCCATTACTTCGCGCGTGCGGGCCAGTTCAGACAAAATGAGCTGATTTTGCGTAGTGGAAGCTTCAAACTTTTCTTCCAACTCGTGAATTTTTTGCTCTAATTTTTCAAAGCTGCGTGCATACTGCGCCGGGCGCACGGCGGGAATTTCTTCCCGGGCAGGCGCTTGCGGACGCACCGGCTCTTGCGGAAAAGGTTGTTCCTTGAATTTTTCTAAGAATTGGGCAATATCGTTATGCCCGTTTAATTCATCCTCTAAAGACATAGTCCCCTCACTACGTGAAAATCTCTCTATTTTAATTAAACTACATTGGAGGCAAAGTGTCAATTATTTTTAGGACGTAAAAGGGCCCGCACTCCCCCCACCAAATAAAACGACCCTGTACACAGGACCGCCGAGGCTTGTTGCGCCAAAGCAAACGCGGCTTGGTACGACGGCTCAAAAGTGATATTAGGCGTGTTTAACAAGGGTCCAAAATCGGCAGCTTGGGCTCCGCGCGCAGCGGGCGGAACCGTAACAATCACGCGCGCAAAATGCGGTGCTAACAGTGAAAGCATTTGCGGGAAATCTTTATCCTTCATAAACCCGCAAAGTAACGTGGGGCTTTGTAACGAGTAAGGCGTTTTTTGCCAAAAAGCAAGGAGTTCCTGCATGGCTTGCGGGTTGTGGGCACCGTCTAAAATAAATGTTGTATTTGCTTTTTTAATGCGTTCAAAACGGCCCGGTAGCGATATGGTTTCAAACGCGGTTTTAATGGCACTTGGCGCTACGCCCAGTTGCAGCGCGGCCGCATAAACCAGGCACGCATTTTGCGTTTGCTTGCCGCCTAAAAGGTGTAGGTTCCACTCGGTACGATCCGCTGTATGAAGGGTAGTAAAACCGTTTACAAAATCATACGCATATTCATAAAACGGTTGCCCGGCACGCACCCAAGTGAGCGAGGTGTGATTGTTCACCACCGCTTGTTCAATAACCGTGGCGGCCTGCGTGGGGACCTCCCCGCATAGCACCGGAATGCCCGGTTTAATAATGCCGGATTTTTCGGCAGCGATTTGCGCAACGGTGTTACCCAATACGTGGGTATGGTCTAGCCCAATAGACGTGATAATAGAGAGAACCGGGCTACATACGTTGGTAGGGTCTTTGCGCCCCCCTAGGCCCGTTTCCAACACCACGTATTGCACGTGTTGCGCGGCAAAATACACAAAAGCCGCTGTCGTAATCAGTTCAAAAAAATTAAGCGGCTCTTGTTGCGCGGACAATACCGTTTGTACGGAAGTTATAAAATCAGCTTCGCTAATTTGTTGGTTGTTTATTTGGATACGCTCGGTGGGGCTGATTAAATGAGGAGAAATAAACAAACCGGTTTTATGACCCGCACACGTTAAGGTGTGCGCCAAAAGGGTGCATACCGTCCCTTTGCCGTTGGTACCTGCCACGTGAATAATTTTGTATTTGTTTTGTGGACTGCCCAAGCGAGCAAGCAACTTACCAAATGCGGACAAACCCGCCCCGGCATTAGATGCCGTGCGGGTTTGTAAATCTAAAAACCAGTCGTTAAAATTCATCTTTGTCTGGGTTATAGCGGCGGATGGTGGCCCCTAAAGCAGTAAGTTTTTGCTCTAAATTTTCATACCCGCGATCAATGTGATAGACGCGTTCCACTTCCGTTTCCCCTTGTGCGCACAGGCCCGCCATGACCAGGGCAAAACCGCCGCGCAAATCGGACGATTGGACGTGGGCGGCAGATAATTTTTCTACCCCGGTTACGCGAGCGACGCTTTTTTCGGTATAAATACGCGCCCCCATACGCACCAGTTCGGGTGCGTGCATAAAGCGGTTTTCAAAAATATCTTCGTCAATTTCCGCCGTACCGGTGCAAAGTGTCATCAGCGTCATCCAGGGAGCTTGCAAATCCGTCGCGAAACCGGGATAGGGTGCGGTACGCACGCGGACCGGGTGGATTTCTCCATCGTAAGCATAGATACGAACGGAAGTATCGGTAACGTCCAGCGTAAAACCGGCTTCGCGTAAGTCGCTCAGTAAAATGGCGTTATGTTCGGGCACGCAATCTGCGACGGTAACGTCCCCGCGGGTGGCGGCCGCTGCCAACATAAAGGACCCAGACTCAATCCGGTCTGCCACAACGGTATGCTGCGCCCCGTGCATTTTTTCCACGCCGCGAATAATGAGACGGCCTTTTTCATCCGTTTTAATTTGGGCGCCCATTTTATTTAAAAATAAAATGACGTCGTCCACTTCGGGCTCTTTGGCGGTATTTTCCAAAATGGTTTCACCGGGGATAAGAGCGGCACACATCAGTAAATTTTGCGTAGCGCCTACGCTGGGGAAACGCAAAATAATTTGTGCCGGCTTGAGTGCTTGGGCGGTAATAAGCACGTTGCCGCCTTCCACTTTACAAGTGGCGCCCAGTTGTTCAAACCCTTTTAAATGGATATCTACCGGGCGCACGCCGATGGCACACCCGCCGGGAAGTGGAATATCGGCCTGTTTAAAACGGGTTAAGAGTGGGCCCGCTACCCAAAAACTGGCACGCATTTGCTTGACTAGTTCGTAAGGTAAATCATTTTTTAAAGGGCCGTTGGCCTCAACGGTAACGGTGTTGTTTTGATAGGTAATTTTTTTGCCCAAATATTCCAAAATTTTAAGCGTGGTGCGCACGTCGCGCAAATTAGGAACGCGGTGCAAAATGCAGGTTTCGTCCGTCAGTAGTGTAGCGACCAAAATGGGCAACGCGGCATTTTTGCTGCCGCTAATGTGCACCGTACCTTTGAGTTTTTTTCCGCCTTGAATTAAAAAACGATCCATAAAAATCCCCTTAGTTACGAGTAGCGAACACAAACCGCTCTACGTT
>CACXHA010000023.1 GCA_902767385.1 uncultured Elusimicrobium sp. | reverse complement strand
TTATAAGTACAAGATTCTAAACCCGATACTCACGTTCCAATCTTTGGATTTCATATTACCGGCAGCGTGAGTCCCGGCGTTTACATACAAGGCGGTCCCATCGTTGACGAGCGTACCTACTTCTAATTCCGGCACTACTTCCATTTGGTTGGAGCTGGTAAAATCATGGTAGTAATACAAGTTGGCCTGCACCCACCATTTATCGTCGGACAAATACGAGATATTATAGCGCAAACGCCCCATATCAATCGTGTCGCGCGCGTGGTCGCCAAATAAAGAAATCATTTGCTTGTAACCAATGGCCGTAAAAATCCCGTTATCCCAAGAATATAACGCAAAGGCGGCCGGGCCGATTTGCACTTTGCCCGCGCCTAAAAGTTTATCGGTGGCGGTAGGTGCAATCATCTCCATATGCGCGCCGTAACCAAATCCGCCTTGGATACTTTCCGGCTTCATCCAGTTTAACGCTAGCGTAATATCGCCCAGTCCGGTTTCGGATTCTGTGGGCGATTCAAAACGCGTAAGCGGCACTTCAATCCCCCAGTTCCAGTTCGGGTTAATCACGTTATACATCTTAGCGGTTACGCCACTGGTGGAAATACCGGCCTTATCATCAATGGCGGTAAAGTTGGGGTTGACTTCTAAACTAGTAATATTTTCCGTCGGTTCTACCCCGTATTCATACTTACGTTGCAGTTGTGCTTGCGCGGGCAATAATACCCCGGCCAGTACAGCCGCCAATATCCATTTTTTCATACTACCCTCCTTTTTCTCTATGAAAATATGTTATAAAATATAGACAGTTCTTCACAACTTTTTTATAAAATTGTGATACTATTTTACCTGAGCGCATTTCTTTTTGCCAGCGCAAAAATTAATTAGAACCGCGTATGAAAATAAGCACCGTTCCCGTTAAAACGTATATTACTCCTTCCAAAATACCGGGGGCCGGCTACGCTATTAACCCTTACATCGGCTGTCCGCATAAATGCCTTTATTGCTACGCGGAGTTTATGCGCAAATTCACCGCACACACCGAACCCTGGGGCGAATTTTTAGACGTTAAATTGTGCGATACTCCCTTGCGCCCGGCGCAACTGTTTCATCAGCATGTGCTGTTAAGCTCGGTAACAGATTGCTACAACCCCTTTGAACAAAAATACAAAATTACCCGCCGTATTTTAGAGCAATTGGTCCGCTGCCAAGCGCACGTATCTATCTTAACTAAATCGGCGCTGGTCGTACGCGATATTGACTTACTCAAGCAACTGCCCGCGTGCGAAGTGGGGTTTTCGTTCTGTACGGTGGATGAGGCGTTACGCCAAAAAATAGAGCCAGGGGCCAGCCCGATTGAGGAACGGCTAAACGCTTTAAAAACCGTACATGCGGCCGGGTTACCCACGGCCGTTATGGCGGCGCCACTACTGCCGGGGATAAGTGATTTTAAATCTATCGTTGAGGCCTGCGCGCCGTTTACCCGCACGTTTCGGTTTGATAGTTTAAATATGCGCCCCTCTTTTCAACACAAGTTAATGGATTTTATTGACGTACACTACCCACACCTGTTGCCGCTTTATAATCAAATTTATCTGCAAGGCAAGCGCGATTATTGGAAACAATTAAGAAAAGAAATTCTGCATTTTTGCGCCGAGCAAAAAGTAGAAGCGGAAATTTTCTTTGGCAAGCAATCGTTCTTTACTTTTAGTCCGCTACGCCCGCGTAAAGAATTTTTAACAGCACAACCGCTTTTCCCCGCCAAGGGCTCGCAACCGTTTGAATAAAAAAATCCCCCGGCATAGCCGGGGGTTTTTCACAGTACGGGTAAAACCCTTGCCTACTAGCCTAGGGCTAAAAGCCCTTCTTAACAGCTTGCCACACGCGTACCCACTCTTAAAGGGTCATCCCCGAGTGCCCCTGTCGGGGATCTACTCCTTATCTCTGTTTGTCATCCCGTACTTGATACGGGATCTCCACCTTATTTGCAAATAGAAAGCGGTGAAGATGCTGAGCAAAAGCTTCTCAGCATGACACACTATAAAAATCTTACGGGGCGCGGTCTAGTGGTAATGGCCGCGGTGGAGCATGACAACAAGAGAAGATTCCCAACAAAAACTCTTGGGAATGACACCTTATTTTATTACTACACAAAACTACTTTAACAACCTGTTCATTGCTCAAAGC
>CACXHA010000022.1 GCA_902767385.1 uncultured Elusimicrobium sp. | reverse complement strand
CCCAATTTTTGGGCCACAGCTTTCCCTACAGTAGACTTCCCAGTCCCCGCCGTACCGTCAATAGAAATAGTAAGTCCGTTTTTACGCATTATTCGCCTTCCACCTGTAAACTATCAGTTACACCGCGAATTGCCAACATAATCGCATCCGGACTAGTAGCCGTGGCTTGCGCCGTTTCCATATCGATAACACCTTCTTTATAAAGTTTGGCCAAAGACTGGTCAAAGGTTCTCATACCATAGAATTCCCCCAGTTGCATCTGCTTTACCATATCACTCGGGCGATTTTCCATAATTAGTTTGCGAACTTGCGGAGTACTGACTAAAATTTCCAAAGCCGGATACATACCGCCTTTTACACTAGGCAGTAAGCGCTGGCAAACCACCCCACGAACCAAATCTGAAAGTTGCAAACGAATTTGGTTATGCATTTCAGAAGGAAAAGCCTCTACCAAACGTTCAATCGTTTGCACCACGTTAGCTGTGTGCATAGTACCTAATACTAACTGCCCGGTTTCCGCAGCCGAGATAGCAGCCTTCATTACTTCAGCATCACGTAATTCGCCAATTAAAATAACGTCCGGATCTTGACGCATAGCGGCACGCAAAGCCCCGGTATAAGAAGGAGTATCTACCCCCAATTCCAACTGGCTAACAACGCTACGGTTATCGGGATGTAAAAATTCAATCGGGTCTTCTATGGTTACGATATGAGCAGCCCGCGTTTTATTGATATGATCAATCATCATAGCTAGCGTAGAAGTTTTACCCGAACCCGTCATACCTGTCACCAAAACAATTCCACGACGAGCATCCACCATTTTCTTCAAAATATCACCCGGCAAGTGAAATTCTTCAAAAGTTGGAATTTGCGGTGGAATGTGACGGATTGCCATACAAATACGACCCATTTGGCGAAACACGTTAAAACGAAAACGCCCATATGATTTAGCATCCAGTGAAAAATCCACCGTACTGTATTGCTCAAAAATATGTTTTTCACGTTCTCCCATACAGGCATAAGCCATTTTTTTAGCTTCTTCGTTTGATACAAAGCTATCATCAATCGGCTTCATTTGCCCATTTAAACGCACATACGCGTTGGAGTTACCACGAATATGCAACCCACTTGCTTTATTATCCACTACTGTTCGTAACAAACTTTGCAATCCTACTGCCATATTTTTTCCTCCCAACCAAGAGAATTTTTACTCATAAAGAACGCTTCTTGCGCCGCAAATAAGCTGGCACAAGCATAGGATCTTCAAATCGAGGTTGTTTTTGCTCAAAAGAAGCAAAAATATCTTCCTTTAACACAGGGGTACTACGTAACGTAGTATCTGCCGTAACTTCCAATGGGCGACGCGCGGTAAACGCGCCTGCTTTTTCCGCATTAAAACCAGTAGCAATGACCGTAACTTTAAAATTTCCATTAAGCGTAGGGTCATAAGAATAACCAAACATAATAATGGAGTCATTGCTGGCATACTGGCGAATTAAACTCATTACTTCCCCTTGCTCCACCAACGTTAAATTTTCTTCGGCAGCAAAGTGCACAATAAATCCCTTGGCCCCGCGAATGTCAGCATTTTCCAAAAGCGGAGAAGAAATGGCCCGTTTGACAGCCATCAAATGCCGTCCTTGTCCGCTGGCTTCCCCCACCCCGATTAAAGACTTCTCGGAGTGGCACATTACTTTACGAATATCATTAAAATCGATATTTACTTCGCCGGGTTTGGTAATAACTTCGCTGATACCCTGGACGGCCTGTAATAATACTTCATCTACCATTTTAAAGGCATCTCGCGAAGAAGTACTGGGATCAATATTGGCAAAAAGTTTTTCATTGGGTACAATAATCATGGAATCTACATATTTTTGCATTTCCACAATACCTTCATCCGCTTGTTTTTCACGCACATATCCTTCAAAATTAAACGGACGGGTAACTACCCCTACCACTAACAAATCGTCCCCATAAATTTCTTTGGCAAGTTTGGCCAAGTACGGAGCAACCCCCGTACCGGTACCGCCGCCCATACCGGCAGTGATGAACAACAAATCACATTGGCCGATAATCAGTTTTAACTTCTCTTTGCTTTCTTCGGCTGCTTTACGCCCGCGGTCCGGGTCCCCGCCGACGCCCAAGCCTTTGGTAAGTTTTTCACCCACTTGCACCAGGTAAGGAGCCCGGTTACGACGCAAATCTTGAGCATCTGTATTAACGGCAATAAAATCCACATCTTTTAAACCGGAACTGACCATGTGGTTAATAGCGTTTCCACCGCCCCCCCCCACGCCAATCACTTTGATTTTGGCTTTTTTACTCTCAAACTGTGCCGCCGGCATGAAAAGATCTTGAATATGCATAACGTTTACCCGAAAATTCCTTTGAAAAATTTACCTAACTTGCCAAACGCGGACCCATTGTCACGGTATTTCCCCGAGTAAAGAGATTCTTCCGTCGCTTTTTGGGAAGCATCTACCACTAAAGACAAGGCCGTCATATAAACGGGCGCCAAAAATTCTTCCGCGCAAGTGATTTCATCTCGTTGGACAAATCCGCGGCGCACGTCTTTAAGTCCCAAAATTTCTTGGCACAAAGTAGTCATACCCGGCATTTGAGAACCGCCCCCGGTAAGAACACCTACTAAGGGTAAATTTTTAGGCTTATATCCGGCTAACCCGGCGTAGTGCTCCACCTGTTCAAAAAGCTCTTCCATACGAGGTTGCAAGCAATCCAAAATTTCTACGTTTTTAATCGTGCGGGTGTCACTCCCGTCTAAAAGCGGAACGGAAACCATTTGTTCATTCTTCAAAAATCCGGGGTGAATTACGCCGTATTTTTCTTTAATCTCTTTAGCCGCTTTACGCGAAGTGCTTAAATAGCTGGACAAATCGCTTGTCAAAATGTCACACCCGTAAGGAATATCGCACGAAAAACGCATCATGCCCCCCATGTAAACACCGACGGAAATGGTTTCTCCACCCAAGTCGATAAGCATAACCCCGTTATCTTTTTCATCTTGCAGTAAAACAGATTCCCCCAGCGGAACAAGCCCATAAATGGAACAATCAATATGATAGCCGGGCCGTTGAATTGCTTTTGCCAAATTATTCAAGTGCGTGGAAGCCCCCGTCACAATTTGCACGTCCACTTCCAGTAAAGATCCTTCCATCCCTTCCGGATTGCGGATTCCGCGTTGCTTATCTACGGCATATCCTTGCGGGAAAACTCCAACAATTTCATTATCGTTTTTGATAGGAACCGCTTTGGCATTTTCAATGGCCAATTCCATATCGGCTTGGTTAATTTCTTTATCCGGGCGCGAAATGTTATAGGTTCCATGACTAAAAAAAGATTCAATATGCGCGCCCCGCAATCCTACCACTAATTGCCCGATTTCCTGTTCACACTCGCGTTCCAAACTACCTAACAACGTGTGAACTGCGGCCGAAGTTTCATGAATATCCGTTACCATCCCGCCGCGTAGCCCCCGACAAGGGATACTGCGCCCGGCTAAAACTTGCAAAGTATTCGTTTCAGTATCGTGAACCGCACAAACAGCCGTTAGTTTGCCGCTTCCCACATCTAAACCAACTAATAAATTGGGTTTTGTCATAAAAGTCCCCTACTAAAAAATATCTCTCTTTATTATAAGAATTAATGGGCAGAAAGTGTTAAAAAAACTTTCCCTTGCTCAAAAAATTCAAAATTTACCATCACAGGCTTTTGGTACTTTTCTTTAACTATATCCATAATCTGCGCCGCGCGCTGCGCTTTTTGCTTTAACTGTTGGGCCGAACCAAACCAAATAATACTTTGATCGGGCAAGTGCATACGAATTGTATTTTGCTGCAAATCGAACTCAAGCCCGTCAAAAGGTAAAGATTTTTTTAATTTTAATGCGTTTTGTATTAAGTCCACAAAAGAGGCAGGCAATTTGTCCGGCACCTCCCCCACCAGGGAAACATGCGGAACGTTCTCCACTTCCTCTTCTTGCGTGTAAACAACACTTTCTGCGTCTATATACTGATGCGTATGATCGGTTGTAATAAGACGAGCAATGGGCTTACGAAGCTGAGCAGATATTTTTAGTTTACCGCTTAACATACCGCGCGAAACATCAATATCATGCAACATGGGATATTTTTTTTCAAATTCACGCTGCAAACGCTGCGCATCTGCAAAAGAAAAGGGCTTGCCTTCCATTTCTGCTGCGCGGGTAAAAATTTCTTTTTCTACGTCCCCGTTTACCCCCGAAACAGCTACAGATTTAACGTGCCAATCGGTAAGTTGGGCGTTTTTGATAACGCGGTATCCATAGTGCGCTCCCACAAAGCCACCCCAACCAATACCTACCAACACAAAAAGATAGAGGAAAAACTTGAAAAAAAAGGATGGCTTCTTTTTGCGTACCGTCCGCCGCCTTGTGCATAAGGTTGCGGAAGGACGATTGTAGCCATACTTTCTCATAAAATACCCTTAAAAAAGAGTGGGCGGGAAGGGAGTTGAACCCTTAAGGACTTTCGTCCATACGGTCCTGAGCCGTACGCGTCTGCCATTCCGCCACTCGCCCACGT
>CACXHA010000021.1 GCA_902767385.1 uncultured Elusimicrobium sp. | reverse complement strand
TGTAATGCCGAGGTAGCTCAGTGGTAGAGCACTGGTCTGAAAAACCAGGTGTCGACAGTTCGATCCTGTCCCTCGGCATTCTTTTTCATCTTAAATTGGCTCATTTCGTTGTTGCTCACTCGGTCGGATACCTCCGCCCTACGGGCGCGTGCCGCCAGTATTCCTCCCTCGTTCGCGCCTAGAACTGAACCAATTTAATTAGAAAAAGCCCGCGCATCCGTACCGATAGTGTACTTCTCTTTTTCACTCCTAGAACTACATCAAATTAGTTTGAAAAACCGTTTCCACAACAAAAAACGCAGCGGCTTAAACCGCTGCGTTTGTATTCTGCCTGTAAAGAATTACTTTGCCTGTATCAGCGCAAAGTGTAAGTATTCTGTTTCCGGCATGCCAATTAAAATGGGATGGTCTTTGGCTTGCCCACGTAGTTCCACTAGCACCGCCTGCCGCCCGGCTTTACTGGCCCCCTGGCGGATAATATCTACAAACAGTTCGCGCGAAATATGGTGAGAGCACGTAGAAAATGCTAAATAACTGCCCGCTTTCATCCCTTCCAGTGCCATTTTTACCAGTTTAACGTATAATCCTACCGCTTGCGGCAAAGCTTTGCGGCTTTTTACAAAAGCGGGCGGGTCTAATAAAATCATATCCGGTTGGTCGGGCAGTTCACCTTTTTTAAGGGCCGAGAGTAACCGCTCAGCATCGTCGCGGTGAAACACCACATTCTCTTGCACACCGTTAAGCTCCGCGTTCTTTTTGGCGCACTCTACGGCAGCTGCGGAGCTGTCACACCCCCACACTTGGCTAGCCCCCGATTTAGCGGCGGTAATGCCGAAAGAACCGATATAAGAATATAAGTCCAACACCAATTTATCCTTAAAATACGGTTTTAGAAATTCGCGGTTTTCGCGTTGGTCAAAATAAAAACCTGTTTTTTGACCACCGCGAAGTGGCACTAAATATTTGATACCGTTTTCTTCAATTTCCACTTGGTCCGGCACCTCGCCAATAATTTCAGGGGTATTGGTAAGCCCTTCCAACGCGCGAAATGCGCTATCGTTTTTGTAATAAATTCCGGTAGGTTTAAAAATCTTCTGTAAGGCCTTGGTAATTTGCGGTTTTAATTTTTCCATGCCGGCCGTCAACACATCTACCACCAAAATATCCCCGTAGCGGTCTACCACCAGCCCGGGCATATTGTCCGCCTCGCCATAGCACATACGCCCATATTTGCGTACACCGATTTCTTTGCGATACGCATAGGCATTGTCCAAGTTTTCAAATACAAAATCTTCTGCAAGTTCCCCTTCTCCTTTTTGCAACAAGCGCACCGCAATTAAACTATGCGGATTAAAATACCCGTATCCTACTTGTTTGCCTTCTTGTGATAAAACGCGTACCAATGTACCCGGCTCAATGGACGTATCCAATCCGTCAATTTCGTTGGAAAACACCCACCAATGCCCGGCATTCAGGCGGCGTTCTTCTTTGGCCTTTAGCTTAATTTCAATCACTTCATTTCCTCCATTTGGGTAAAAGGAATCTTAGCCGCGCACAATGGACATTGGGCAGCAGTAAAAGTTTGCAGCGGATAGGACAAAAGGGCGCGCAACGGTACCGTAAGCGGCAAATATCCCATCGAACGGTCAATAATAACGCCTACGCCAATTACATCTCCACCTAGTCGGCCCACCAAATCAATCGCACGGTTAATTTTCCGGCCCGATACGGCCACGTCATCCACAATGAGCACCTGTTCACCGGGTTTAATGGCAAAATTATGTTTTAAAATCATCTCGCCGTTTCCATCTTTGGAAGCAAAAATAGCCCGGGCCCCGCGCACACGTGCTACTTCTTGCGCTAGCACGCTATCGGAGGGAGTAAGTGCCAAAATCACATCGGCTTTTTTAGTAAATTTTTCAGACAACGCCCCCGCAATTTTTTGCGCTAAATGCGGATGCTGAAGCAGTAAAGACGTTTGAATATACGTTTGGCTATGGAAACCGGAAGGCATTTCAAAATGGCCTTCCACAATGGCCCCATGCTCCTGCAAGAGGCAGAGTACATCTAAGTTATTTCGTGGCATGGAAGTCTCCTTGAATAAATTTTTCTACTTCGCTAAAATCGGTTGTTACCCCTTTTTCTTGGGCGGTACGGATAGTCTGCCCGGCTTTTTTGGCGCGCAACATTTCCAATTTGGGTTTTGTCATGGAAGAGGAAACCCGAAACGCCAAGGCCGGGTTACCGGATTCGTCCGTTAAATTTTCTGCCAGTACCCCGCTTTTAGAGGTATTGGTAAACATGGTAAAAATAGTTAAATCAAATGTTTCCTTCACCCAATCTGTCCACCCGCTTACCGCGGCGGAAATCGTCGGTCCAACGGTATAAGCATTGTTAATTTCCATACCGCCCCCGGCAAACCGTACCGAGGTTGCCAACTCTTTCACTTCCACGTCGCGCAATACTTTCCCTACGCTAAAGCTTCCCGCTCGCTCCATGCGATGCATCATGATAAACGGTTGGAACGTAACGTTGAGTGCCTCTTGTTCGGCGGCTAATTTCTCCATTTGGTGAATCACGCCGTCTTGCAATTTAAGTTCAATGGTCCCCGATAGCATCTTGGCCCCGGCCCGCAGACCCGTTAAATCAAACTCTGCCTTAAAATCATTCCCGGAAAGAACGGTAGAAGAAAACGTTCCCGCTGATAAAGTTCCGGCCAAATTTGGCATAAAATCCGGTAACCGGTCGCGGAAATTACGCAGCCACGCCAGTTCCCCAGTTACTTCGGCGGTTGGCTTAGCGCTTGTCAATGGTGTGATGACCGTTACAAAATCTTTTACTACGTCAATAAATGCCATTGGATCAAAATTTCCAAAATGCAAATGAGTACGAATTTTGCGGTTATCTTTCTTTAAATTTTGTACTTCCAAATTCAGTTTCAGCGCATCGCCGTTTAACTCACAAGAAGCAATATTGGCGTATAAATTTCCTTTGCGCCAAGTTCCGCTTAATTGCAGTTTATCAAACGTAGAACGGTCCACTTTCACTTGCCCGGTTTGAGTGCGCGCGTATAAATCGGCAAAGTTTTGTTTAGCTTGGAAATTCCCTGTTATATTGCTTGCTTTAAAGCCGTAAAAATCCCCCGATACATTATCGGCCTGTACATTTAAAACAGGCAACGTAAATTTCCCATTTTGGCGGGTGATTTGACCACTCACGCTACCGCGCCCGGTTAGTTTGTATTTCTTTAGTGCAGGCCATAAATTTTCTTTACCCGGTAACGTAAACATCGGTGTTGAAAAATCGATTTGCGCGCCCCAAGGGTCCTTTGAAAAATCCGCCCCTCCTGTTGCATCAACCGCTAAATCGCCCACTTGTGCCGTTACATTTTCAAGGGTCAGTTTCTGGTAATTTTCGCTTAGCGTTCCTTGGGCGGAAATGATGGAAACCGGCATATCAAAATTCATTTTATTCATCTCAAACAAAGATACATCTTTGGCACTAAAAGACGGTACCGTGGCGGAAAACTTAAAACGAGGATCCACCAAATTATCTGCATCTAATTCCACTTCCACAGGGTTGTTAAATAAATAGATTTGACTGTTAACACCCCGCAAAGTAAACTTACTCCAATCAAAATCGGCAAAATTAATTTGTCCGTTGGCAACAATTTCTATTTCGGAAATTTTTTCCTGCCACTCGTTGCGTAACATCATATTAATGTGAAATGCAGACAATTCATTAAATTTTAAATCTTCAAATGTAGCGTTTACCCCGTAAAGCGCGTGCGCTGCGCCGGAAGCCAAATCTTTAAAGCTAAAGACACCGTCTTTCATGCGCCAGTCCTCTACGCTCACGGTAAATTTACGTCCCGTACCGCTTGTATAGGTGGAGGGCTCCGTACGCTGCATTTTTACGCGGGGCACATTGTAAAGACCTTCTTGGGTACGCACCAAATTAAAACGAGGGGCATTTAGCGTAACCTCGTGAATAACCATTTTATTTTCCAACAAAGGCAAAATATCAAAGGCTAGCGTTACCGAATCAGCCGCCAAAAACGGCTTACCCGGCTCCCCAACCGTATCTAAGACATAAAATCCTTTTAATTCTACAGTGTTTAAATATTTTAAATTTAAGGACGAAATTTTTACCGGGCGGTTTAATTTCTGCTGGAGTGTTCGCGTAACCATTTCACTGATATGCTGCGCGTTAAATGTACGTAGTAAAAACATCCAAGCTACGCAAAACAAAAGTAGCAATAGCATGAGGGCAAACAACACCAAACGCCAAGCAGTTAAAGCACTGGCTTTACTGTAAAATTTGGTTTTACGCACAAATAATCGCTTTTTGGCGCGTTGCCGCCGGGAAGGTGTCATACTTGTTTAATCTTCTCCAGTATATAGTTTACTATAATTTTTCCTCCCCTGCTTAATTGGCTAACTACCTCTTTGACGGCTTGCCACAGGGCTACGTCTTGAGGGAACAAAATTTTAAGCACCACCGCCAACACCAACATATTGACTAGCACAATACTCACGCACGAAAAGAACTTCCCGCCCGCCAGTTTTAAATCGGGTTGATCTGCCTCCCAAAGGGTATGGAAAGTTTGGATAAAATGAAACGTCATAAAAAACCCAACTAAAAATAATACTATTTGACGGTAGGGGGTTAAGTCCATAAAAAAACTTAACAAGGCATACAAAAGTGCCACACACACTACATACCCCGGCACAAAATAAGGAGCTAATGCAATAAAGGTATTGGTATGGCTCATTTTAACGTAGCCGCTTTCTTTGCCCACGTGCACATCTTTAATCCGCACCCCGCATAAAATAGCTGCCACCGCGTGGGTCATCTCATGCATAAACACATACATACGGGAAAATGTATAGTATTTGTAATGAATCCCCGCATAGACGGCTCCCCCCAATATAAAATAAATTGCCGCACTTAAGTGTTCTAAAACGCCTAGTAAAATACGCACATCTTGCCACACCACCAAGCACGTTACCGGAACTAATACACACGCCAGTAAAAATTTTAAAAAACGGTTCATTAAAATTTCTCCGCCCAGGCAGGGGTTTGATATTGCGCCAATGCCAATTTGCGCGCTTCTTGCAACCAAACTTCTTGCGCGGATTGAATCTGTAAATCCGTACCTAAAAAGCTGCGTACACCGTTCACAACGGCTTGTTTGTACGTTTCGTTTTCACGTGCACCGGGCACTTGCAAAGACCCCTGATAAAGAACCGTCGTACCAAACCGCCGGATTGCTCCGCCGAGCATTTTTTGTCCGTTTTCCAATAACAAATCATTTTCCACCGGGTTTACAAAACAAGCACTGGCATTATGATTTTGACTGGGCGCATACGCAGCCGCAGTTAATTTTTGGCCAAACGCGCGGGCCGCTAGTCCGCTAAGAGCAAGCGCAGCTTGAATGGAACCATGCAATTTTTTATAAATTTCCGCCGGTCTATCTTGCGACGAAAAAATGAGTGAAAAGGTAAGATCGTCTATATGATAAACAACTCCGCCCCCGGTGGGCCGGCGGCAAATTGCACCCTCAAACTGTTGATCTTGTACGGCGCGGCGCACCTCGCTTATAAATTGGGCATACCCAAACGTAACGGCCGGGCCTTCTACCCAGCGATAAAAGCGTAATGTGTTTGCACTTGCTCGCGCTCGGACAAGTACTTCATCAAGTGCCATGTGCTCAAACACATTTAACGCAGGTGTGGTCAGTAACATGTTCTTTAGTCAAATGGCCTGCCTTGAAGGCAGGCCAATTTTTACCATCTTAAATTAGGTTGCCGCGCGGCCGACACCTCATCAATCCGCTTGACCGGCTGATTATGCGGCGCGTCTTTGACGACTTGCGGATCCGTTTGGATTTCTTCGTAAATCCGTTCCATCGCAGCCACAAAAGCGTCTAGCATCTCTTTATTTTCCGTCTCCGTCGGCTCTACCATCAGGGCCTCCGGTACGATAAGCGGAAAATAAATCGTCGGCGCGTAAAAACCGTAATCTAACAACCGTTTGGCAATATCGCTGGTGTGTACGCCGGTGGTGTGCGGATCGGGCGGAGTTAAAACACATTCGTGCATACAATTTCTATCAAAAAAAGCATTGAACTTACCTTTCAAACAAGCACGCACATAATTGGCGTTTAAAATAGCGTTCTGCGCAATCGTTTTGAGCGTCTCTTTATCAAATTGGCGCAAGTAACAATATCCGCGGATGACCACCGCCATATTGCCATAAAATGCCTTCATGCGGTTTTGGCTTTCCGAACGCTGATCGTCCAACGTGTATTGACCGTTTTTAAGCGATACAATCGGGTGCGGCAAGAACGGAGCTACATGCGCGGTTGCACCTACCGGTCCGGAACCGGGCCCGCCGCCGCCATGCGGAGCCGCAAACGTTTTATGCAAGTTTAAATGCATAATATCCACGCCAAAATCAGCCGGTTTGGCTAGACCGATTAAAGCATTGAAATTAGCTCCGTCCATGTAAAGCAGAGCCCCTACGCTGTGCACCAATTCGGCAATTTCTTTAATTTCCGGCTCAAACAAACCCACCGTATTAGGAACGGTCAGCATCACAACCGCGGTCTTTTCACTCAAGGCCGCCTTTAAGGCTTCTTTATCTACGCATCCGTTGGGAGCCGATTTAATATTGATTACCTGATATCCTGCCATATTGGCCGTAGCGGGGTTGGTGCCGTGGGCCGTATCGGGCACAATAACTTCGGTGCGGTTTTGTCCGTTATGCGCGTCGTGATAAGCACGCGCGGTCAAAATACCGGTCAGCTCTCCATGCGCTCCGGCCGCCGGCTGTAAAGTAAACGCGGCTAATCCCGTCACTTTTTTAAGAAGTTCTTGCAAGTTGTACGCCAATTCCAATGTACCTTGCACCGCGCTTTCGGGTGCAAACGGGTGTGCACTTGCAAAACCGGGCAGAGCACTTAACACGTCATAGGACTTGGGGTTATACTTCATCGTACAAGACCCCAGCGGATAAAACTGCGCATCTAAACTGTAATTTTGTTGCGATAAACGCGTAAAGTGGCGCACCGTATCAAATTCACTCAACTGTGGCAAATTAAGCTCGCTTCTGCGCAGCAATCCGGCGGGTAAATAATCGGCTGCCTGTTTTTGTGTTTGCGCAAAGCGCACCCCGCGCCGCCCGGGGCGGGATTTTTCAATAGAAAGTTCGTTTTTCAAAATTTCTTGCATGTTAAATCCCCCCTAGCGCATCGGCATACGCTTGTAAATCTTCGGGCATGCGCATTTCGGTCGCGCACACGAGTAAGCAATTTTTCATTTGCGGGCATAACCGGCCCAAATCATACCCGGCCGCAATTCCTTTGGCTGCCATCTTTTTAATAACTTCGGCGGCCGCCACCGGGCACTGCACGATAAACTCATTAAAAAACGGGGTTTTCGTGTTGACCGCAAATCCGCTCATGGCGTTGATTTTTTCAGCCAACGTATGCGCACGTTCCAAATTTAATTGAGCTACTTCTTGTAAACCTTTCGGCCCCAAAAGCGTCAAATAGATAACCGCATTTAACGCACACAACGCTTCGTTGGAACAGATGTTAGAAGCAGCTTTTTCGCGGCGGATATGCTGCTCCCGGGCTTGTAAAGTAAGTACAAAAGCACGCTTGCCGTCTTTATCTTTGGCAATCCCTACCATGCGTCCGGGCAGTTGGCGCACATACGCTTTTTTAGCGGTCATCACACCTAAACCCGGGCCTCCAAAACTCATGGAATTTCCTAGCGGTTGCCCTTCACAAACGGCAAAGTCGGCATCATATTCACCGGGGGTTTGCACCACACCCAATGAAATCGGATTCACTACCGCTACCAACAGCGCCCCCGCCGCATGCACCAAAGAAGAAATAGCTTGCGCCTCTTCCAAATGTCCTACAAAGTTAGGCGTTTGCAAAATAAAACAGGCAGTTTGGTCGTTTAGTTGGGCTTTTAATGCCTCTAAATCTAACACTCCGTCATCGGTAACTTTTGCCTCTACCAAGCTAATCCCCATGTGGCGGGTATACGTTTTGAGCACCTCTTTGTAGTGCGGATGTAACAGGGTAGACACCACAACTTCCTTGCGCCCGGTAATCCGGTGGGCCGCCAAGGCAGCCTCCGTCATGGCAGTAGCACCGTCGTAATGAGAAGCGGTTGCCACGTCCATATTAAGGAGCGCACACATGCAGCTTTGAAACTCATAAATGGTCTGCAAGGTGCCCTGGCTGGCCTCAGCCTGATAAGGCGTGTACGCCGTTAAAAACTCCCCGCGCGACGATAATGCCGGCACCGCGGCGGGAATAAAATGTTCATACATCCCCGCGCCGATAAAGTTTTTTAAAGGTTTATTTTTGGCCGCCAGTTCTTGCACATGGGCCGCCAGTTCTTGCTCGGTAAGTGCTTGGGGTAAATCTAAAGCCGGGTACAAAAACTCTTGCGGGATTTGCGCCAGCAGCTCTTTAATATCTTTGGCCCCGATTTTGGCCAGCATGGCCTTTTGGTCTTCTAGTGTGTTTGGAATAAACATAACAACGTCCTATATAAAAAATTCCCCCGCTTAGGCGGGGGGTTTACTTATTTAGCAATCGTAGCACTGTAAGCGGCAAAGTCTAAAAGTGCGTTTACTTCATTGGGGTCTGCCATTTTGATTTTAAACAACCACCCGCCGGCATGCGGTTCCCGGTTGACTAGCGCCGGGTCACTATTTAACGCTTCGTTGACAGCTACAATTTCACCGGATACAGGTGCATAAATTTCGCTGGCGGACTTTACCGATTCAATCACACAACAGTTTTCGCCCACTTTTACTTGACGGCCTACTTTGGGCAAATCTACAAACACAATATCGCTGATTTCTTCTTGCGCATGGTTAGAAATACCTACGACGGCATTTTCACCTTCCACAAATGCCCACTCGTGGGTTTTTAAAAAACGGCAATTCTCTTGATTATACATATTCACTCCTTAAACTCTATTTTTATAAAACGGTGTTTTAACAACTTCAGCCGGCACTTTGCGCCCATGGATTTCTATTTCCACTTCCGCTCCCACAGCAATTTCACTCGCTACGTACCCTACGGCAATCCCCTTGAATAAAGGCGAAAACGTACCGCTAGTCAGTACGCCGGTTTCTATGCCTTGGTAAAAAACTTTGCATCCTTCACGCGGAACACCCGGGGTTTTAAGCTTAAACGCTTTTAACTTTGTTTTAAAACCCGCGGCTTTTTTAGCCTCTAAGGCCGCTTTACCGATGAAATTCTCCTTGGTTAATTTTACCACCCAACCGCAGTTGGCTTCATAGGGCGTTTTGGTTTGGTTGGCGTCGGCCCCGTTTAACAGGTACCCTGCTTCCAGGCGCAGCACGTCGCGTGCCCCTAATCCGCAAGGTTTAACCCCTAACTTAAGTAGCGCATTCCACAATGCCTCAATTTGACCGTTAGGTAGCATAATTTCTACGCCGTCCTCGCCGGTGTATCCCGTACGGGTTACGTACCCTTTGGCGCCAAAAAGTTCAATTTCTTTAATGTGAAAGCGCGGCAAATCTATTACACCGGGCAAAATTTTATCCGCAATCCCTACAGCGGTAGGGCCTTGCAAAGCAATCATGCCCCACTGGTCACTTTCGTTGGTAACGGTTACCTTAAAAGCGGCGGCTTGCTTTGTAAGCCAGGCGAAATCTTCATCTACACAGGCGGCATTGACCACCACTAAAAATTCCTCTTGCCCCAGGCAAAACGCAATGGCATCGTCAATAATCGTACCCTGCTCGGTCAGCATATGGAAATAGGTACCCTCATTGGCACCGCTTTTAATGATGTTACAACTGACATATTGCAAGAGGTGCAATGCCTCTTTACCGACAATACGTATTTGCCCCATGTGGGACACATCAAACATCCCGCATGCGTTACGCACGGCGTGATGTTCGGCAATAATACTGTCAAATTGGACGGGTAACAACCACCCGTGGAAATCTACCATTTTACCGCCGGCTTTTTCGCACGCGGCGCAAAGGGCGGTTTTTCTCAAAGTGTGTGTCATAAGTTCATTGTATAATTAAAAGGCCTTTTCCGCAAGTTTGCTATAATATATTTATGGCAGATACACAAACTGTAATTAGCGACGTAAAACTATTTCTGGAACGCCTTAAAAAAGATCTCCCTGAAGTGTTTGGCCTCCCTGCATCTAAAGAAACCCAAACCGCACAGGCCGCCACGCCGGTTCCTCACGATAATAAAGTACTTTATAACGGGGATTTATTCCCGGCCCAACTGTACCTAACGCCGGACCAAGAACCGGGCGTAGCGTTTGACGGCAAAATTTTCCACGTATATCTGCAAACCCAGCAGGACGATCCGTCCGCACTTGTGACGGACTGGCTTAAAAACAATGCCAAAGAAACGCTGGTGCAAAAAACGACCGAGTGGGCTCAAAAAATGGGCGTGGAATTTAACCAGATTTTTATTAAAGACCAACAAACCTTGTGGGCCAGTTGTTCGGGCAAGAAAAACCTCAATTTTTCTTACCGAATTGTGAAGATGCCAAACGCCGTACAAGATTATTTAATCGTGCACGAGTTGTGCCACTTAACGTATATGAATCATGGGCAAGAATACTGGAATTTAGTGGCCCAATATTGCCCGGATTATAAGTTGCACCGCCGGTGGCTTAATGAAAACAAAGATGCTATTTT
>CACXHA010000020.1 GCA_902767385.1 uncultured Elusimicrobium sp. | reverse complement strand
TATGCGGGCAACTTTTCCCCGCAAATTGTTTAGATTTTGAAAAATCATCTTCTCATCTACATTACCACGTTTGGGGAAGCGGGCCGTAATGTTTTAATAGTGTGTCATGCTGAGAAGTTTTTGCTCAGCATCTCTACCGCTTTTATAACAACCAGATCCTGAGCAACAACACCTCAGGATGACACTTTTTTTGTTCCTTCTTTCTTTTTGTGTACTCAGTGCGGATATCTTCTCATCTACAATATCTCACTTGGGCCCAATTAAACATCATCCGTAAGGGTCAAAATTAAACATCATCCCCGAGTACCAACATAAAGTGTCATCCCCGAGTGTCTGTGTCGGGGATCTCCACCTTACTGCGCACAGAAAGCGGAGGAGATTCTCAATTAAAACCCTTGAGAATGACAAATAATATAGGGCCTTACACGTGAGGACCTAGCCCCCTTTTAGGTCCTTTGGCTCCTTTGAGTTATCGACGATATTTTGTAAAATAATAAAGATAAATATAGTGTAGGAGAGATTGTTTTTTAGTATGAAAGAAACCATGTATTTTATTTATAAAAGTTGTGTGATTGCCGTATGCTTGTGCGTAATTTCAACCAGTGTTTTTGCTCAAAAGAAAGTTTCAAAAATTGTAAAACCAGTGGTTAGTAACCCAAAAATTTCAGTTGCACGTCCGCCCTTGTTAAAGGCGGCTCGTGTGCCCAGTGTGGGGCAAAGGTTACAACAAAATTTAATGCAAGGGTGGAATTTGGTCTTGCAAACCCAATTAGAACGTAAAGCGCTGGAGAAAATTACCCAGAAAAAGGCCACTGTATCAGCAAAAGCCCAACAGGAACGTCAAAAATATATAATTGAAAAATTACAACCCATAAAAACATATTTGGCTGTTCATCAAAATAATTGGCCGGAATATAATAGGCACCCAGAGTCGAACGATTTATTGCGCTATATATTCAATTTTATCAAGGAAGAAAACCCTTCTGCGGAAGTGTTAGAATTGCAACGAGAAATTATTCGTCTGCGTGCTACTTCTAATGCTCCTCACCCGTACGATGTAATCCAAACCATCAGTTCTTTGATGGAATATGGTAATATAGTTCCTTCACGTGCTACGCCGGATGCGCAAAAAAATGGAAAAACTCAAGAAGAAATAGCCCTGGGTGAAGAGTTGGCTTTCGCAATGGCAGCTGCTAAAGTTCCGATGGAAGGTAATCCGTGGGCCAATCTTCCCAAGTTAGACCGTATTGCTGATATTACCAATACCTACAATGCTATGCGCCGGCAGGATATGTCGTCTGAGGGGATTCCTGAAACCTATGAAGGTTTTGCACAAATCCACTATTCCAATATTCCGCTGCTTACCACAAGTGAATATTTGGGGGAACAAAACCTTTTTGCGGTAAGTCATCCTTTTGAGTATGTACTAGCTCCTTTTTGGGAACAGGTTTTTGGTCGTTCTTTTTATGGTATTTTTAATGGACTATCTGAACAGGAAAAGAAAGCCGTTCTATTTACCGCTCCGCGGTTACCACGGATGATTGATGTAAATTCTGCTATATTTTTGCCTTGTTACTCTAACGCTGTAAAATTGTGGGAAGAGTATAACCGCCGAGAGGTAAATCATTATGCTGGGGTAGAGCGAGAAAAAGAATTGGTAAATTTTTTAACAAGTAACAAACCTGCGCCAACAGATTTTCTATTCCGCACAAGTAAGGGCGCCGTTACTTTTATAGACTTGTCAAACGAGCAACAGGTAGAGGTGCTTATGTGGGGGTGGAAACATCTACAATTATTGCCTTCACAGATGCTTGAACGGTTTAAAGGGGATAGACGAACTTATTTTTAATAAGTTTTTGGGAAAATTTTACTATGTTATCTGTGGACTAAGCGGACAGCTGCCGTCATAATTTGGTAAAATAGTTATTATCTTTATTATTAGGAAACCGTAACAAACTATGAACAACACCCGTCAGGACGTACGCAACGTGGCCATTATCGCTCACGTGGACCACGGCAAGACCACTGTGGTGGATTCTCTGCTCAAATTTGCAGGCGAATTTAAAGTAAAAGAAGACGAAGCGCAAGACACCGTTTTAGACTCCAACCCCTTGGAGCGCGAACGCGGAATTACTATTTTAGCCAAGTGTACTTCCATCGGCTACAAAGGCCACACCATTAACATCGTGGATACGCCCGGCCACGCCGACTTTGGCAGCGAGGTAGAGCGCGTACTCAAAATGGTGGACGGTGCGATTTTGATGGTGGACGCCGTAGAAGGCCCCATGCCCCAAACGCGTTTTGTGCTGCGTAAGGCGCTGGCGTTAGGCTTAAAACCCATTGTGGTCATTAACAAAATGGACCGCGAACATATCCGCCCCAGCGAAGTAATTGACGAAGTGTTTAACTTGTTTATGGAACTGGGCGCGACGGACGAACAACTCGATTTCCCGATTATTTACGCCTCGGGCCGCGCCGGGTGGGCCAGTTACAAAATGGAAGAAAAAGGCAAAGATATTGCCCCCATTTTAGATACGGTTTTGTCGCACGTGCCCGCGCCGCTAGCCGAGCCGGACGCCCCGTTGCAAATGCAAGTTACCATGCTAGACTACAACAATTTTTTAGGCCACGTCGGTATCGGGCGCATTTTGGCAGGGAACATTTCCAAAGGCCAATCGGTCGCTCTCATTCACCCCGACGGTACGACGACCCAAGCCAAAGCCGCCAAAATTGAGCGCTTTTTGGGACTAGGCAAAGTGGAAGTAGAAAGTGCCACCGCGGGGGATATTGTGTCTATCGCCGGGTTGGAAGGCGTGGACGTGGGCGATACCATTTGCCGCCCCGACGCATTAAAACCGCTGCCGCCCTTAACCATTGACGCGCCCACCATGTCTATGGATTTTTTAGTTAACGATAGTCCGTTCTCCGGGCGCGAAGGCAAATTTGTTACTAGCCGCCATCTCAAAAACCGCTTGGAAAAAGAAGCCCAAACCAACGTGGGCCTGAAAGTGGAACAATTAGAGGGCGAAGGCAAATTTAAAGTCTATGGCCGCGGAGAATTGCACCTAACGATTTTAATTGAAAATATGCGCCGCGAAGGGTTTGAGTTGGCGGTGTCTTCCCCCGAAGTAATTTATAAAGAAGAAAACGGCAAGCTTTTAGAGCCGATGGAATCGTTAATCTTGGACATTAAGAGCGAGTATCAAGGCGCGGTGTTTACCATTTTGGGTACGCGTGCCGCACAGTTGGAAAATATGGTGACCGAAGGCGAAGACCGCTTGCGTTTGGAGTATTTAATTCCCTCGCGCGCTTTAATCGGTTTTAAAAACGAGCTCTTAACCAGCACCCGCGGAACGGGCATTATGCACCACAGTTTTAAGGGATATTACCCCAAAGCGGACTTGCCCGATTTGCGCCACAACGGCGTGCTGATTGCCAAAGAAGACGGCGAAACTACGCCGTATGCTTTGTACGCGCTGGAAAACAACGGCGAGCTTTTTTTGGGCCCCGGCGAGAAAGTATATGCCGGGCAAATTGTGGGGCAAAACTCTCGCGCTAACGACTTGGTAGTCAACCCCTGCAAAGCCAAACATTTAAGCAATATGCGCAGCAAAGCCAGCGACGAATCGTACGTGCTTACTCCGCCGCGCCAAATGAGTTTGGAACAAGCAGTGGAATATATTGCGCCCGATGAGCTGGTGGAAATTACGCCCAAATCGTTGCGGTTGCGCAAAAAAATCTTATCGCACCTCTTACGCAAACGCACCGAGCGTGCTGAAGAATCAGCCGAAGAAGAATAATTTCTTCTTAATTTCGCGCGGTGCGTTGTTGTCCAAACGCAAATCTGTTTAACACCTCGCGTAAGCGGGGTTTTTCATAGGCCCAAAGATCCAGTTAAAAGTAGTTTTATAAAATTAAGTGTCATTCCCGAAATTTGTAGTCGGGAATCTCATCCTCTTTCTAGGTTTAGTAAGGTGGGGATCCCCGACACAGACACTCGGGGATGACAACTTATAAAAACGGCAAGAATAGCGCAGAGATATTTTTCATAGGCCTAAAGGCCCAGGGTCAAGTGGGCCCAAAGGCCCTGGTACTTGCTCTCGTAAAGCATTACAATAAAAGTAACTGTTAGTAGGATAACTGTATCCTAAGGAGACAAACATGTCCGTAAAAAAATGGTTCATACTTTGCAGTATCGTTATTTTCAGTACGGCGGCGTACGCCCAAAGAGGTGTCACTAAAGCCGTAGAAACTGCGGTAGAGCGCCAAGTATTTAACCGCGCCCAACTGCCCACTCTGCGCGACGGTATGCGCAATTTAGTAACCCGCCGTTTGGGGAACGTTCACTATGTTAAGTTGCCCGCGGCTGTCCAGCCCGAGCAAAGAAACCTCGTATGGGAAAAATACCCCACGCGCAGTGTATTTGAATTTAAAGATTTACTTAAGCTGCAGACCAACCGTCCCGCATTAGTTTCCCCGATTACGCAAATGCGCCCGGAGAAACGAAAACGGGATTTTTACCAGGCCGCTAAGCCGGGTTCCGGGCATATCAGAGCGATTGCGTTGCCGGCTAAAATCTTTGTGGAGCGCGTAGCCATGGAAGAAAATCTTCCCCAAGAAGATAGGAATATCCTTTTGCAAATGGTGGAGGTGTTGGATCACGGATTTGATATGACCCCTGCGGGAGAGTGGAAGTTATACGGGGGTGTTTCTTTTAGTCAAATCCACCGCCTGATTGAACATTTAAAGACGGAGTGGCCCACCTACAACGACGTGTACCATGGCAGCGGTCAACCGTTGCCGGCCAGTATCTCAGCAGCGTTAGACGTTATCGATATTCAAACCTGGATGCTGGAACACGAGGGGGCTTTTCCGCAATCCACCAGCCATGAGCCGGAAGCATTGCTAGTGTGGAAATTTGAAAAATTGATGAATCAAATAGCTACGAACCCCACCTTGGCCCAAGATAGAGCCATGCAGACAGTTGTGCAGCATTTGGTGCATTTGCGTGCGGCGGCTAACGGCGCGATGACCCCGGTGGAAGTGGTAGCTGACGTGTTAAAACGCGTGGACGCCGGCGGGCGCGTGCCGGGTAGCTCTTTGGTACAAGTGACCCCGGAAGAGAACGTGCTGACCCAGGAACTTAATTACGTGGAACAGTTGCGCCGGGCCAATTTGTTATATTTAGTCGTTCCCATGCAACGCACCCAAGATGTGCTGGAACTGCACTTGGCTGACTTGCAAGAAAAAGGGCGCATTTACCGGCAGATGATTGCGCGAATTCCGGAATTTGCACACGACGGTTTAACGCTCAATGTGCCGACTTCTTCTCATATCGCGTGGGGGGTAGAACTGAACACTTGGCAAGCGGCGCGCAAAGCGGCCGGGCAAAGTACGACTCCCAGAAATATGATTCCCGGTCGTTTTGGGTTGCCCATTAACTTTAATGACTTGACGAAGGAAGAACAAACCGAAGTGTTACTGGGTACCTACTTAAAGATTAAATAAACTACCAAAAAATAGACTCCCCCGGGTTGCAAACCCGGGGGATTTTTGTGTAAGAAAACCCCGTACCTAGCACGGGGTTCAGTATAGCTTTGAGCAATGAACAGGTTGTTAAAGTAGTTTTGTGTAGTAATAAAATAAGGTGTCATTCCCAAGAGTTTTTGTTGGGAATCTTC
>CACXHA010000019.1 GCA_902767385.1 uncultured Elusimicrobium sp. | reverse complement strand
CCGTCAATGAGCGCGCAAGAGTCCGGCATTTTCAAAAATTTTTGGGCCGCGCGGCGCATAGCTAAAAAGGTAGCTTGCAAAATATTAAGCTCATCAATTTCTTGCGCGGTGGCAAATCCTACGCCGTAGAGCACGCCGCTGCCGGAAGTGAGTTGTTTAAAAATTTCTTCGCGTTTGGCTTCGGTAAGTTTTTTGCTGTCGTTGACGTTGCCAAAATGTTGCACTACGGAGGGGGGGATAAAACACGCACATGCCACTACAGGGCCCGCCAGGGGGCCGCGCCCGGCTTCGTCGATACCAATTAAAAAATTGGACTCTTGCTTGATGGCTTGGCGCCTATCAAATTCACAAAGGGGACTAAACATATTGTTATTATAACAATTCTACGTCGGTTTTACACGGATTTTTACAAGTTTCTTTGGGGCGTTTATTTTTTCTCTTTGTAGAAAGGTTCGTAAGGTGTAAGTGTAAAAGAATCATCTTCATTGAGTGTTACTTTGCACCACGTTAAATTCCCCTCTAAATTTAAACGTACAGCCAATTCTTCAATATCACTGGCAGGGATATCTTCCGTAACTGTTTCTAACGAATCTCCGACAAAAGTTCCTTTCACTTTTACAAGGGTCAAGATGGGTAAATCGATTGAAAGGCGTCGGGCACCCCACGCGGCGGCTGATTTGGGGCCATAGGTTAAATTGGTCACAGGGTTTTCCAGTAAAAAGCGCATGGCATCATAGCCCCCATGGCTGGCATAGGCTAAGCGTAAAGTGCTGTTTTCTTCTCCGGCGTCTTGCACGCGTAACCCATTTTTTAAAATGTTACGCACACTGTTACCATCAACAGCTAAGGCAAGTCCGCGGTAGGCAATACTTCCTGGTTGGGCCACGTAAGGTACTGTCGGTTTGGGTTGTTGGCGAGGTACGGGCACAAAGTCCGCAAAGTCATTTGTTTGAAATTTTTTTGTTTCTACTAACGGTGGGAGAGCCACTTTAGCTAATTCTAATTCCTGTTCCTTCAACATTTTTTGAAGTGCTTGAAATTGCTGTCGGTGGCGTTGTTTTTTAAGTTGAGCGGCTTTGTAGTTGCGTTTTTGTTGTTCCAACCAATTTCTTTTAGACAGTGTTTTTACGGGAACAACCTGTGTGTCCGCGGCCTTAGTCATTTCGCGGACCAACTGGTAATCAATACCCATTAATGCTCCGTGTACTCCGTTATAGTGAGCTATTGTGGCGTTTTCCACGGCAGAGGTGGGAACAACCGCCCGCGCCTTAGCCCCCTGGCGAAGGATTTTAACAGGGGTTTGTGCTTGGGCTATACTGACAAACATACATACAATTGTAAATGTAAAAAGTTTTTTCATAATTTTATTGTAAAGAAAAAAGGACACAAAAACCAGGGTCAAAAGACCTAATCCCATATAGGCCCTCGATTATCGTCACTCCCGAGTGTCATCCCCACTCGTCATGCTGAGTCGCCGTTGCTCAGCATTTCCAACTCTTTTTTCCTCGCCCCTTGCGGGAGAGGGTGGCACAACGTGCCGGGTAAGGGGTGTTATAGCATGCCGTCATCCCGTACTTGATATGGGATTTTCCACGCATGTCGTTGCCATTATTAAATAAAATGGTCATTCCCGAGCGTTTCTGTCGGGAATCTCCCTTTTCAATTCCCCAGCTACTCACCAAATATACTTATTTTTAACTAATTTTGTATAATATAAATATACTAATTATATTGCAGTTTGTTTTGAATTTGTCGGTTCTGTTTTTGCTTCTTGTTTTTCCTTCTTCCGATAGTAGCCGTTTCTTCTTAGTTTTTGCTTCCTGCTAGGCTCCAAAACAATCCCGGAGCTTTTGTGCAATACCACAGTAGCTCGTATGGATGCGACTCTGTACGCTTGGTGCGGTGGTTAAAATACTTTAAAAGTAGGTGCACTATGAGTGAAAAACTGCGCGAACTTAATTTAATTTCCTGGCCGATTTACGCATTTAACGCGTGTACCCATTTTTGTGTACAGGTGTTGATGCTCAATAACCTGCGCAGCTATTTTTATCGGAAGGCATTGAAGTAATATGCAAGTAGGATTAGTAACTCTGTACAGAGGTTATAATTATGGTACTAGTTTGCAGGCCTATGCACTGAAACAGTTTATTTCTTCTTTGGGTTATAAAACAAAAATTATTTGGCTTGAAGAAGGAGCGAATAAAGGGAGAGATATACGTTTAGGCAAAATAGGCAAAATGTTGTGGCGTTGCTTTTTACACCCTCAGTTACTTAAACATACCTTTCTATCATATAAAAATAGTTTTTCCAAGACACTTTCTCCAGCAATCAAAACAAAATTTTTGGAGTTTGCGGACACAATGTTGCAAATTAAAGGTTTGTCTGCCGAGCAATTAAAAATATTTGCGCAAGATAAAAACACATTAGCGGTTGTCTGTGGGAGTGACCAAATTTGGAGTGCTATTGCGGCTAATATAGAACCTCTTTACTTTTTACGTTTTGCTCCTAAACAAAAACGAGTAGCTTATGCTCCCAGTTTAGGAAGTAAAAATGTACCTTCTTATAATAAAAAAATCCTAGCTAAATACATTAGTGAAATCCCTTTTGTTTCTGTGCGGGAAGAAAGCGGCGCGCATATTGTTAAAGAATTAACAGACAAAGATGTGACTGTTTTGGTAGACCCGACCTTGTTGTTAGATTAGGATAAATTTTCAGACAATTTTCCCTTTACGAATTATATAGTGGCTTATTTCTTGGATACACCTAGCCAAGCCGCGTTGGATAGTTTAGAACATATCAGCACCAAATACGGCTACAAAATTGTTGCTTTCCCGTATCTGCATAAAGCATATGAGCAATTTAAGGATATTATCTATTACCCGGTAGGCCCACAAGAATTTGTTAGTTTGATTAGAAGAGCCCAATGTGTTTTAACAGATTCTTTCCACGGAACGGTCTTTTCCATCAATTTACAAATACCGTTTTGGACATTTGAGCGTAATTATGCTTCCGGCAAAGGCCAAAGTGACCGTATTACCTCTATACTAAACAAAATGGGTTTGCAAAATCACTATATTACTTGCTCTGATACTAAAACCTATCTCATATCAATCGACAAGCGGGCTATGCAAAAGGCCAAACAGTGGATTATAAATCAACGAACTCTTTCGCGAGAGTTTTTACAAAATGCATTTCTCCAAACAGGGGGTAAACATGACAAATGAAATTTTGACCGCAGTAAATATGAATAATGAAAACACCGAACAAATTTATGGGAAAAAAGTTTCTATCATTATTCCTGTTTATAAGTCTGAGATGTTTTTGGAAAAATTAATAGAATCCATACGTAATCAGACATATTCAAATGTTGAAATTATTCTAGTTGATGATGGTTCTCCGGATAATAGTGGAGCAATTTGTGATTGTTATGCTAGAAAAGATAACAGGATAAAGGTAATTCACAAAGAAAATGGAGGAACTTGTGAGGCTAGAAATGTAGGATTAAGGAAGGCAACAGGGGATTTATTAATGTTTGCTGATGGAGACGACTGGCTAGAGAAGGATTGTGTTGAATATCTTGTAAGACTGATTAATGATTATGGGGCTGAAATGGCGATGACAGATTCAGTATTTAGCACACGCGATCGGATTCAAAATAAAAAAGACAATATTAGAAAATGGACTAAAGAACAAGCAGTGTGTGGCATTTTGTATGCAGATATTCCAATTGGCCCATGGAACAAAATTTACACTACTCGTGTTATAAAAGATAATAATCTTTCTTTTTCAGTGCCTTGGTTCGGGGAAGGACTTTATTTTTCAGTTATGGCTGCCCAATATTCAAATTTTAATGTGGTTGGTCATAGAAAGATTTATAACTATCGGCGCAACAATCCGAATAGCGGAACCACAGTTAGAAACGTCCAACATGGGATTAATGCTCTCAATAACATCAAGTATATTAAGGATAAATTGCTAGTAAAGACAACGGATACAGTTAATTCTGCGAATTGGCATATTTGGAAGAATTACTTTAATCTAATAATGTTCATTATTGGCGCAAACGCGATAAATGAGTATAAAGCGGAATATGAGTTAAGCCAAAACAAATTAAGATCGTCGTTTCTATCTGTTTTTCTTAAATCAAAAGTTTCATTGTTTCAAAAGATATTTATTATTGGGGCATCGTTTTTTCCGGTTACCGTTGCAACGCTCGTTTTATGGAAAAAGAAAAGAGATTTTAATAAAGACAAACTAGTTTGATTGATCAAATGAATGTATTTGCTGCCCAAAGAGTAAAGTACTGCGCATCTTTCTTTCTAAAAAATTAATAATTTTGTATATTTTGCACAATTTTCTCATTTGCGCCAAGGGTTTATCTATAGCCGGCTCAAATTAAGGCCATACAAGATAGACATCTGGACGGGGTTTCTTGTTGGTGTGGAACCAATACTAAGCAGTAGCCGTTGTTTTGGGCGGCCAATAGCATTAAGCTCCTAATTCCTTTTTGCTACAATATAAAGGTGGACCTATCTTGGGAGGAAAAATTTAATGAAAAAATTATTTTTGGGATGTTTTGTCTTTTTATGGGCAACATTAACGGCCCCTGCCTATGAAGTAATCAACGAGACGGGGAAAAATTTTGATTACCGGTTTAATATATACGGTAACGGGGAAAATGTAGGGATTGTAATGGAAGGCAAGCCCGTCATTGGCGCGTTTGATATTTTATCCAGTGACCGTTTGCCGCTTTTTAAGTCGGGGTTAAGTTGGTCCCGTATTATCAACCGTGATGATTCTGGTTCCGGTTCAAAGCCGGCGGTTACTTATTCCATCGTGGCCGAAAATGAGTATAACGCCGCTGCCGAAAGTCCATATATACCGGTGGAAGAATCGGTAGCAGGGGGCACGTACAAAGTAACATCCGTCAATGCCCGGATTAACGGTCTTACTCCCGGCGAGCATGAGGAAGAATTACCCACGGATGGTATCATCTTTATAGGTTTAGGGATAGACCCGGACTATCCGGGCTGGGCACCTTTTAGCGGTTATCACGCACTCAATCACAGCAACCTTTCCGATTTAAATGCCGTTTTACTGCACGAGTATATGCACTCGTTGGGGATATCATCCGCTGCCACACAATTCCACGAGGACCGGGGTGATACTACCACCTATTTTTCTGCCGGCATAGGGGATCCGCTTTCAGCGTATGATAAAGACCTGCGCGTCTATCAGGGCGATATGTCCCTTCCGTTTGATGCAGATCAGGAAGTACTCTCGCAACGAGGGATGGCCATAGGAGAAAACGAAACGTTTGATATGTTCACCTACTCTCCGTACCTGGTGGGGGAAAATACAATCAAGGTATTGGGTGATGATGACGATTACGACGATGCCCGGGATGCTATTGAAACTAATGGCGGTTTTACGAACTATTCTTCTTATTATGAGGGTCTAATTGCTAAGGGACAAATGGATGACTACCCGCAGGTGTACGGTATGCCTATCCACCCGGCTGATCGGAACAACGAAGGCGGATATGACATAGACCTTTCCCACTTGGAACTGCACAACAGTTTTATGTCTCACCAGCAGTACCGCAACTGGTTAATCCCTATGGAAGCGGAATTAGCTGTGCTGAAAGATAGCGGATACGATATAGAACTTCGCAAGTATTTTGGTAAGTCTTATTATCTAAACGGAGTAACGGACACTTTTACCGGTTATTCTCAGTGGGACGAAGATAACGGCACTTATACCGGCAATCCTTCCGATACGGTGCAAGCGGTTGGTCTTCACATTTACGGTAACAACAATACCATTACACAAGCCGGGAATGTGGCAATCGGCGATGTTGGAACCGAAGACGCCGGGGAAGGTTCCTTTGGCGTGCGCATAGACGGCCAAGGCAATACCTATACGTTAAGTAGTGGCTCCTCTATCACAACCAACGGTAAAGAAAATATTGGCTTGGGGGTTACTTGGGGGCAGAACCACCGGTTAACGGTTGAGTCGGGTTCTTCCATTATCGCGCAGCGGGAAGATGGCCTGGCAGTCAGTTTTGACTTTGGGCGCAACCTCTTTGGTGCGTATGACACCGACAAAGGTTCGTATATTTTTTATGACTCCTCTAAAGAGGAAAATATAGCCCCCGATATGGACACCCGGGTACCCTTAGTGGACCAGTTTAATGTAGCGGGCACGCTGACGGGTGGCAAAGCAGCTATCTTTATTTCCGACAATGCCCACGTGAACACGATTAACTTGCTAAACGGTTCTTTAATCAACGGGCATATCATTTCCCAGTGGAATTCTGTTAAAAGCGGTAAGCAAGCTACAGTCAAAAGATACAACGGTGAATATTGGGAGGATGTGGATCCCTCAGATCCCAGCCAAATTTATTTCACGCAGTTAAATACAATGGGCAACGTAACCGTTAACGGTAAAATTGACGGCGGTAACGACGAATATAATACCTTAAAGTTGAGTAACACCGGCCATCTAAACGTCAACGGGGAAGTAATCAATGTGAACTCGCTGGAAAACACCGGCACGTTAACCCTCGCGCAAGCTACTACGCTTAATACCCAGACTGGGGAAATTGAGGGCGACGGTACCATTGAAGTAACGCGCGAGTTGAATTTGAGTGAAGATGTAACCAGCATTGAAAACACCCTTGATTTGGGTTCGGGTGCATTATTTTCCACGCTAAACGATAAAGCCCAAGGTCCCATAGAAATTGCCGCTTTGCGCTCCAACGGCGGGAAACTGGCTTTTGATCTGGGCGATAGTTTTGATTTCCAAAACGATGATACCGACGACGCTTCTATTTTTCAGATTAAAGTATCAGAAGATGAAGTTGACTTGTTAGAAGAAGATTCTTATACGTTGTTTAACTCGGAAGTGTTGAATTTAGGTACTTCCTCAGCTCATGTTTATTATGACGGCAACCGCTACACGTTCACGCAGGATGCGACCAATCCGCAACAACTTTCTATTGTTTCGAGTGTTGGCGGTGAATTGGCAGATGCGGTGGCAGACTCTACCGCCGCGAACTACATTGTAACGTACGGCACGAGCGAGCTTACCCAAGGTGCCGGAACCGTGCAAGGCGACAGCTTTGAAATCAGCGGGGCAAACATTGATGTAAATGGACATAGCGGCTTAGTGATTGACGGCGCAAATAATCCCTCGGGCACTACCTTGCTAACGGGGATTAGCGGTGCATCCGGCAGCAACTTAACTGTTCAAAACGGTGGCGAGTTGGCAGTCTCCGCCCAAAAGAAAAGTATAACGTTGGGGCAATCCGGCGAAACCGCTCTTGCGTTGTCCAACGCTGAAGTATTACTGGATAGCGAAGACAAATCAATTACGGTAGAAGGGGCTATACAAGGGACCAACAAAGTTACCGATATTGTGAACGCATCGGGTGCGCTGGTTGTATTTAACAACGTCAGCAACGCAACGCTTCGTTCGGATGCTAAAGAAGTGTATTTAAGTAACCAAGCCTCTAACACGGCCTTTGAACTCAATGGCAGCACTTTGCTGGTTGTGAAAGACGATGATTTGGCATCAGCGGGCAACAACCAAGTGGTGGTGAGCAATGGAGGCGCTATCAATCTAGGCAACGACAAAGCCACCGATATTACGCTAGATAAAATGACTTTGCAAAGCGATTTAACTACCGGCGTGGATGTGGACTTCCAAACCATGTCGGCCGACCGCTTTGTCTTTCAAGACCCGACTGATTTGGATACCCAGTCCCACTTGCTCAACATTTCTTATTTAAACGTATTAAATTCCCAAGTGGCCTTGGAAAATGAATCCTACGAGATCCCGTTTGTAAGTGCGGACTACAATAACCAAAACTTTTTAGGCAGTGTAAAAGTCGATATGGAACCTTATACCATACAAGGCCCTATTTTCCGCTACGGAGTATCGTTTGAACAAAACGACCGCTACGCCGGCTTACGTTTAGCGCGCGGGTCCAGCTCGGACTACAAAAGTTACAACCCCGCTGTTTTACCCGGCCCGGTGGCCGCACAGGCGGCATACTTGGGGCAGCTTGCCATGTATGACCAAGCCTTTGGCCGGATGGATATGCGCTTGCAGGAAGATCGCAAAGACCCGGTAGCGGGCAAGTTACTGGCCGCAACCGAAAATTTCCACGGCACTTTAGTAGATAAAAAACGTGTCAATGTATGGGCTAGCCCGTACACTTCGTTTGGCAAAGTGCCTCTTAAAAACGGGCCTGAAGTAAAAAGTACGTTTTACGGAACTGCCGCTGGGATGGATTTGCCGTTTGCAGATATCGGGTACGATTGGAGCGGCATGGGTGGCTTTTACGTAGCTTATAATGGTTCCCACCAACGTTTTGAGGACCTTTCTACCGAACAAAACGGGGGCGGGTT
>CACXHA010000018.1 GCA_902767385.1 uncultured Elusimicrobium sp. | reverse complement strand
TTTGTGCCAAGATAGCTCAGCTGGTAGAGCAGCCGCTTCGTAAGCGGCAGGTCCGGGGTTCGATCCCCCGTCTTGGCTAAAATTTAAAAGCCCCGCATTGGCGGGGCTTTTTAGCATTAAGAAACTGCCTAAATTTTCATAATTTCGGCTTCTTTAGCTTCAATGATTTTATCAATTTGAGCAATAAAAGTATCCGTCGTTTTTTGAACATCACTTTCGTAGCGTTTTAAATCATCTTCGGTAATCTCAGAAGCTTTTTGGGCCTTTTTAAGTTTATCCATTACATCGCGGCGGGAATTGCGAATAGCCACTTTAAAGTCTTCGCTCATTTTAGAAATATTCTTGGCCAACTGCACGCGGCGTTCTTCGGTCATAGACGGGAGTGTAATGCGGATTACTTTGCCGTTGTTTACCGGGCTGGCCCCTAAATCGGCTTTTTGCAAAGCTTTATCAATATCATTTAAAGCCGACATATCCCAGGGTTGAATCTCCAACGTTTTAGCGTCTAGCACGTTGATTATAGCCATTTGTTTAATAGGCGTAGGAGTACCGTAATAATCTACGCGGATATTTTCTAAAAGGCCTGCGCTAGCGCGACCGGTGCGTATCGTAGCCAAATCGCGCTCCAAACGGGCAACGTGTTCGGTCATTTCTGATTTGGTGTTAGCAAGTAAAGCAGAGATTGCTTCCATAATATTCCTTCCTTTGTAACAGGTTTTCTTTATTATAGCAAGTTATGAGACTTTGCGGACAGGAAAAAGCCCCGCGTAAAGCGGGG
The DNA here is from genome assembly GCA_902767385.1 of uncultured Elusimicrobium sp. Lineage (GTDB taxonomy): Bacteria > Elusimicrobiota > Elusimicrobia > Elusimicrobiales > Elusimicrobiaceae > Avelusimicrobium. The sequence goes on along the minus strand of CACXHA010000018.1, from coordinate 5,461 downwards.
CTTTGCAATAAACAATGAATTAGTTGTTGGTAACTTCTAATTCTACGCGGCGGTTTTGATAGCGGCCTTCCGCGGTTTTGTTGGAAGCAATCGGGTTGGCAGCGCCGTAGCCGATGTAGGTTACGTTACCAGCCGGAACACCATCTTTAACGAGCTGTTTAGCTACGGAATAAGCGCGGCGTTCGGATAAATCCATATTGTAATTAGCGTTGCCCAAAGAGTCGGTATACCCGGCTACGCGGATTTTAGCGTTGGGGTAGTTCTTCAGGGCATTAGCTACTTTGTCCACAGTGGCTAAAGATTGAGCGTCTAATTCATCGCTGTTGTATTTGAAGTTAATCGGATCTTTGAAAGAAAGAACGGTAGCGTGGGCGGCTTGTTTGATATTAGCCACTTCGGCAATCGCTTTATCTTCTTCCACTTTCGGAGCCGGAGGTACCGGAGCCGCGACCACTACAACGGGGGCCGGTTTGTGATGTTCGCATTTATGGCATTTGCAATCCGGTTTGCAATGTTTACATTTGCAACCCGATTTGTGTTGTTCATTACATTGTTGGCAGGCAGGTTTATTAGTGAAGCTGCCCGCGGTTTGAGTAGTGCATTTGGCGCAATGGCAGGCACCTAAAAATAAGGCGGCTGCCAAAACAGTCATTACTTTTTTCATGTTGTGCGTTCTCCTTATTAAAATGTACATCTTCCTTACTATTTTACAAAATCTGGCAAGTTGGTAAACCCTTTTTTTTAATTAGTTTGCGGTAAAGCATATAAATGGGCTCATTTAGTTTGGGGTGTACAAAGTCCGGCAGAATATACGAAAGTGGTTTCAACACAAATTCCCGTTCCTGTAGACGGGGGTGAGGGATAAAAAGGGTATAGTCTTGGGCATCTTCAAATATAATCTTATCGTCATAAAACAGAATATCCAAATCTATGAGGCGCGGCCCATTGGTAAAAGAGGGGGTACGGCCTAAGTCTTTTTCCAGTTTTTTGAGGGCGCGTAAAAGGGGCATGGGGGCCAACTGGGTCTGCAAAATGAGTACGGTATTTACAAAATCCGCTTGATAAGGGTACCCTTCGGGCTTGGATAAAATATAGGGGGCTACTTCTTGTACGGTACCGATAGAAGCAAGCGCAGCTACGGCATGGTCCAAATTTTCTTTGGGGTTCCCCACATTGCTGCCGAGGGCTAAAATAACTTTGGCCACTTACAAATCTCCTTTATAAAGTGTAATCCATCGGTCCGGTTCCTCGGTTACTTTTAAATGGTGTAACTCCGGGAATTTTTGAGCGATTGTACGAAATAAATAAAGGGCCAGTTCCTCGGTGGTGGGGTTTTTGAAAAGCGTATTTAAGTCGGTTTGGTTTAGACGTGCGGAAATTTCACGTGCGAAAAAGTCTTGCAATACGCGAAAATCAATGAAGTACCCTTCTTTATTTAGCGGGCCGTAAAAAGTGGCCTCAAAGTGAAAGGTATGTGTATGCATGCCCTCGGCGAGGGTGCCATTGTGATGATGAGTGGCGGTAAAACTGCCGCATTGGGTTAAATAAACATGAGTCATTTTGCGGCCTCCAACTCGGCATAGAAATCTATAATTTTGCGCGTGTCGCGCACGTCGTGCACACGTAAGATGTCGGCCCCATTTTGCAAAGCTACTAGATGAGCTGCCAACGTTTGTGTTTTGCGTTTGGGGGGGAGTTCCCGCTTTTGCGCTAAAAACGTTTTGCGGGAAAGGCCGACCAGTAGGCGCACTCCTAATGTTTTGAAATCGGCTAGATGTTTTAAAAGTGTGTAATTTTGCTCACGCGTTTTGGCAAAACCAAAGCCGACATCTATGATGATTTGTTCTTTACTTAGGCCGCAACTTTGTGCCTGAGAAATTTTTTGCAAAAGGAATTCTTTAATTTCACCGAGTAAATCTTCATACCGAGTAAGTGTTTGCATGGTTTGCGGCGTGCCGCGGCTGTGCATAATGACGATTTGAGCGTTATGTTTTTTGACTAAAGAAAACATTTCCAGGTCCGGTGTGCCGCTCACGTCATTAATGATTGTAACGCCGTTTTTTAGGCCTTCGGCGGCTACGGGGATTTTAACGGTATCCAATGAAAGCGGAACATTGGGCCATTTTTCGTGCGCGGCCTGAATTAAAGGCAGTACGCGGGCCAGTTCTTCTTGCGCGGACACAGGGGTTGCACCGGGGCGAGTGGACTCACCGCCGATGTCTAAAATGTCGGCTCCGTCCGCTACATAGTCCGCACATTTTTTAAGAAGTGCGTCTAAATTATTTTGCGGGTTGCCGTCATAGAAAGAGTCCGGCGTGGCATTTACAATGCCCATCAGCTGCATCATAATACCTCTATTTAATCATTTCTAAAAATTCGCTGCGCACTTCCAATTTGTTAAACGCCCCGCGGATTGCACTAGTGACCATGACGGCGTTGTGTTTTTCAATTCCGCGTGAACTAATGCACATATGTTTGGCTTTGCAGACTACCATTACGCCATGGGGGTGCAAGGTTTGCATCAAGCTGTCCGCAATTTGGGCAACCAGTTTTTCCTGGATTTGCAACCGGCGGGCAAATACTTCCACTAGGCGGGCTAGTTTGGAAATCCCCAACACGCGCCCGTTAGGCAAGTAGCCAATGCTAATGGTGCCGAAGAAGGGTTGCAAATGGTGCTCGCACGTGGAGTAAAACTCAATATCTTTGAGTACCACCATTTCTTCACACGAGCCCTCTACAAAGGTTTTAAGCACGTCTTGCGGTTTTTGCTTATAACCGCCAAAAATTTTATCCCAGCTTTTTACAATGCGCTTGGGAGTTTCCAAAAGTCCTTCGCGTACAGGGTCATCGCCGATATAAGCCAGTAAATCACGCAAATGTTCTAAAGCTTGAGCCTCGGTTATTTTACGTGTATGAGCTTGTGCAGTTGCACGCTTAGGCGCGCGGTGGGATGATTTTTTACCAGTTGTAGGCATAGGTCAATGTTCTCCTGTAAGTTGTCTAGCGGTTGAAAGTAGAGCGTGGTTTTTTCATTTTCATAATTATAATATTTTTCCACGTTTTTTAAATCGGTTTTTGGGCCAATGACCAGTTTAATGACATCGGCCTTTTGTAACATTTCTTTGGATACGTTTTTTTTGGGGGACACACAAACAAAATCGGCTTTGGATACGTCGCAATCGTGCGCGCCGTTGGTTTCAATGTGAACAATATGCCCGGCTGATTTTAATACGTTAATCAGTGCGGGCAAATCTTGTTCGGCCGGCTCTCCGCCGGTTACCACAACGGCCTTACTGGGATATTTGGCCAACTCCACCAAGATTTGTAAACTGTTCATTTGGGTACCGGGGGCAAAAGCGTATTTCGTATCGCAGAAATCGCACCCCATGCTGCACCCTGCCAAGCGCAAAAATACGGCCGGCATACCGCTATGGCGGCCTTCCCCTTGTACGGAATAAAAAATTTCGCTAACGTTCCAAGATAGCGGCGGCATTATCACTCTCCCAAATTTCCAGCGTTTTTAGCGTTAGCCCCCTGGTGGCTAAAGCGGGGGAAATTTTATCAAACAAGTACTGGGCTAAATTTTCCGCGGTGGGGTTTTCCATAAGGTCATTTAAAAATTGGTGGTCGGGCAGGTAACTGTCCAATAGCGCTTTGACTGCTTTAAAGTCGCACACCATGCCGTCTTTTTGTATCGGGCCTTCTATGACAAATACGGCCTTCCAAGTGTGGCCATGCAAATCATGGCACGGACCGTCATAAGCGGGCAAGCGGTGGGCGGCGGAAAAAGAACGGATGAGTTTAATTTTCATGGTAAAACCTCGGACTTGGTATTAAAAATTTGTTGGACGTAAATAATACAGAGTAAAACTTGGGCCAGCGTAAATAATGGGATAGGAATCCATAAACGCAACCAAAATAACGTTGTGAGCGGCCCCAATAAAAAGGCAGCTAGTTTAAGCATCATGATTTTTGTGAAAAACCCATGATGAAAAATATTAAAAAATAAAGTAACACATAGTGCCAGGCCAAATTCATAAAGTAATAAGAGGGCTAAAAACAAGAAAGAGGTAATGAAAAATGCTGCGCGCAAGGAGGCTGAAAGCGTGGGCGCATATTTATTTAGCACTTCTTGCGAAGAGGTAAAGTTAAGCGTAGGGGGTAATTTTTGGATTTGTAAGGTGTCTTGCGAGGGGATATAGACATTGTTTTGGTGCACCCAGGCAACGGCGTTTTGCTTAATTAGTTCTTCGGCCGACGGAGGCATTTGGGCGGCCGCGTCAAACACAATTTTAAAATCGGTACCCGGGATAGGTGCAGAAACAGGTTCTTGCGGAGCCGTTAAAACGCCTTTTTCAAAGGTAATTTGCGGGAAATTTTTTAAAAATAGCGGTAAATTCCGTTTTAGCAGGGTTCCCGTAAAAAAGAACACGATAAGGACAGACAATACAAATAAGTAACCCGCAAAGGCGGCGGCTTGTTTGGCACTTAATTGAGCTAAACGATGGTAAAATTTGAACGAAAAAAGTGTTTTAAAATGGATAAAAAGCATACACCATATTATAACAAACTTGGGGCATTACTTTTTAGAGGGGGCGTTTTTATCCTCACACGTGATTTGAGATCCTAAAAAATAAATTTGGTTCTTTTTAAATACGCAGGATAGTTTTTGGGCTTGCGGGGCCCCGTAAGAAGTGTCTTGCAGCGTTTTCCAACACGCAATGCGGGTACAAGTATAGGTTTTTCCGCACTCCGGGAACGAAGAAGAAGGGAAATTGGCAATAAACCACGAAAAGTCCAAATTGTATTTGAGTGCTTGCAGGAAATGCTCGCATGTTAGTTCCCCGTCAAAATTGCATTTGGGCTCCGCGGTGACCTCTTCGGTAGTGAGGGTTTGGTCTAAAAGCGTATAGCGGTCCTTATCCATGGGGTCCCCTTGCACGCGGTACACGTCAAAGCAGGTAAACCCGGCCGGCTGATTTTTAGTACAGTTAAAAGAATTGATAATGTCTGCGCCGGGGCAAGTGTCGGTTACTTTGAGGGCATCGGTGGATAAGTATTGCGCCGGGGTGCGCTGAGTTTGCGGTTTATAGGTTTTTGGTTCCGCCCCGTAAACCGTAGTTCCCAGCAGTAATATAAAAAGCCATAAACGTTTCATACTATATAGAGTATAGCAAATTGCGGTTGTCTTTTTACAAAGTCATTTAAAATACAATTACTTGACAGTTGTTTTTTTTTTTTGGTACAGTAAGATAGGATATGGGGGGAGATATCTCCGCAACAAACGTGCCGTATAAAAGGTTTTAGAGCGTTTTAAAAGGATTTCTTTCTGTCTCCACATATCCAAACAGAAAGATAGAGCAGGGACTTTTTGCCCCTGCCCGATTGACTTGGAGAGGTTATGAAAAAGAAGGCATTTACTTTAACAGAGCTGTTAGTAGTAGTGGTAATTATTGGGGTA
>CACXHA010000017.1 GCA_902767385.1 uncultured Elusimicrobium sp. | reverse complement strand
CGCCGGGTTTACGGCACCCTTTTTAATGGTCGTTCCCGAATCGGCCGCATAGAAAATAGATTTTGCCTTGCCTGTTCCGTAAGTAGCATCATCCGTCGCACAAATCCGGGGAGGCCAAGCCGCTGTGCCCGCTGCCGGTATATCCAGCACTTCTTGCTTTAAGTAGACCGTATAGGTACCGGTGGTCGGCTCATTATTATGGTGATTCGGGTCGCTTGTAGTGGCCGGATCCGCCGGGTTATCGTTCAAGTTAGCAAGGTCGTCGTTAAGATCCCGATCCCCCGTAATGGTGTGGTTGGTAGTGCTGGTCCACGTATTGCGGCAGGTATTAGCTCCGCAATCTGCATAATCTACATACGAACCGTCCACCGGGATTTTAATTCCCGTGTTGGTTACATCGGTCCCGTTTACGGATACGGTGGCACTTCCTTCAGCTATGTATGTCAAACCACTTTCCACCGTTGTACCGGAAACAGAATTATTGCTCCCTGAGTAAACAGCCGTAATTTTCGCATTATCATAATCCCCGGTTGTACTATTATAATTGGGAATTACCACATCTTTATTATAGATGTTAATTTGAGCAAACATCGGTTTAGACAAATGGTAAGAAATGGTGGCTTTCGCATTGCTATCCCCAAATACACCGGTTGTAGAAACATCTACCACACGATACATATCTACGGGGAACACTACAATTGCTTCATTGTTTTGCGCCGGGAACATGGCATCCATGGCTTTGACGCGGAACATATACGTTCCGGGGTAAACCATACGGCCTTGGTCATCACGCCCGTCCCACGACAGTTCATTAAGTTGTTGCGCAACGCCCGGTTCACCCTCTTCTAAGGTAAGGTGTTTGACCACCAGCCCGGCTGTATTTTCCACCGTGGCAATCACTTGCGCATCGCGGTCCAACGCATATTTAAATTTAAACGGATCTAATCCGTATACATTAGGTGTAGAACCTAACGTTGCATACGCAACCGGCTGCATTGTAATACCAACTAAACCACGTTCCAGCGGGAGTGTACCTGTAGTATATTTTAAAGTTTTTACACCGGTAAAACATTGGTTGTTAATTTCTTTACCGGAACCGGAACAAGTAGCATTGGGCGTAAATTTAGGGGATTTTCCATCACTAGACCCAATGGCATTTACGTATTTACCATTATAAGGTATTTCGGCCCATAACACATATACATAGTTGCCGTCAGGTAGTGGAGCTCCGTATGCAAAGGTTTCTGTGTCACCCGCGGCCGCAATTTGACCGTTAGATTTTTTCTCCCCTTTGGCATACGTACGCACACAATCGGTAGGATTTCCGTCGGCATCCAACGCTTGGCAGGTGCCGTCCCAACGTTGTGTATAATTCATACGGCCGGATTTTTGTTCGGTACTTTGGTAAACCAACGTGCCGTTAACCGCCGTAGGAGCGGTACCAGTAGGTTTGGAAGAATCTGTCAAAATTTCCGACACACCATTAGGACCGCTAAACGTAGTCCCGGGAGTGTAAATTTCCCAGTATACGGTGGAAGGTTCCGTAGGTACATAAGAGATGGTGGCATAAGCCGTAGATTTTTTGTTAAGCCCGGTTACTTGTACATCTGTCAACTTTAAAGGATCTAAAGATACTTGGCGGGTAACCGCGCGAGAAAAGTCAATTCCGTCCCATTCGTCCTGGGATTTGGCTTGAATAGAAGCAATGTAGTTGCCGGCCGGGAGTAAAAACCCTTCGTCATGGCGGCCATCCCACGAGTCAAAATCCGCAATTTGCGTATCTTTATCGGTTCCTTTGATACCCTCACCCGTACGCGGTTGCCAGTCCACCAACGTGCGGACAATCACGCCGGTTGCGGCTTGGTAATCGCCCCCTGCGGCAAAATCATTTTGGGTAGAAGAAGTACCATATACCGCCGTATCCGCGGTAGAAGCATCAAAAATGGCAATACGAACATCGGCATCTTTACTTAAACGATAGGTAAAAGTATAAGGTTGGGCAGACACCGGGGTAATGGTACCCACTAAACTGGGCGTGCTGCGCACCGTATGTACGTTGGTAACGTCAATTTGGATTGGGATTTGGGCAGCCCCGTTATGCCCCGGATAAACCCCCGTTTCTTCAATTTCAATACGGTCTGCAATGACTCCGTCTGAAGGGACGTTGGTATAAGCCGTAGCGCGGAACCCAAACTGCCCGTTGGTTTTACCAAACTCGCCGGCCATTTCATAAGAAGCATCCCACCCGGTACAGAAAGATAAAGTTTCATTGGTTTCGGCACCGTTGTTATCAAACAAGACACAATCACTATGACCTGTGTCTTCGTTGCACCCTCTGTAAATATCTGCCGAACTTTGTTCTTCTCCTCCCTTGTAGTAGTAACATTCACACCCACTGGCCCCGGCCGAACAAGGTGTCACGCCACTACAAGCACTGGACTTAGCCGTAGAACGCCAACATTTACTTACATTGGGAGTCGTACCATCACAAATCCAGTGAGCTCCCAAACAATCGGCTAAATCTGTACCATTATCGGCACCGGCGTTAGTACAGTGGTAAGAACCACAGGTATATTTTTTATAATCATCAGTATACCCTTTGGGGTAAACATCAATACTGCGAATAGAAGGAAGCTCATCGGGATTTTTGGGGTTCTTACCGTTATAATATTTAAAAATATCAAACGTAATACGCTGCAAAGGAAATGCAATAGAATAGGTAGATTGACCGACGGGCAAGTTGCTACAGGAAAACTCCGCACACAAACCTAAACAGTGGTTGGGGTAGTTGTTGGCAGTAGTCGGTGCGGGATAGGGTTGGTCATATTCGATAAGCCCGGAGCTTACCCAGGGATCGTGTTGCGTGCGATTAGACGGAGGATTTGTAGAACCGTCTACAATAAAGCTACGGTCATCCGTTGCATTGTTACTAGGCCAAGCTGTCAACTTCCCGGCGCCGTTCATCCAACCATTACAGTACAACGCTCTATCTTGATCAACAGTGGCACTAGCGTCTTGGGCAGTATACCCATTGGTATAATACACCCCGGTACTTTCAGTATTTACCGTTTGGGCCAGGGCAAGCGGCGTTATAGCCGCCACGAATAAGATACTTAAAATAGACGTTTTTACCGTCTGAGATTTAAAAAGCGTGCGGATAAAATGTTGAAGTTTTGTCATTTCCTTTTCAGTCCCTTGCAAGGTTTCTTACTGTTTTAACACAGCAAAATTTAATATAAAAACAACCTATTTACGACGGAGAATTTCAGCTGTAAACTCTGCGCCGCGTTTTACCCTTCTTGCATGTCGGCTCTGCCCGTAATAAGGGCATAAACCTACACACATAAATTTTCGCAACTTTTGAGGTAATTGTCAACTGTTTTTTTACGAAGAAGAAAAAGGTATATTTTATCTGGATTATCCCTGAAATTTTTTCAGGATCTTTCACATACGCCGTTACTGTTTATAACAACAAGCGTTGAAGATCCCGAAACAAGTTCGGGAATAATGCTTTCTTGAAATATATTAGGGTTGTAGCGTATCCACTAAATCTTTCCACTTGGGATTAAAATTAGTAATTAAGTTTCTTTTCCATTCACGATGCCAATTCTTAAGCTGATGTTCACGTCTGTAAGCACTTGTTTTATTATCACACAATTCATAATAAACTAGTTTAACCACATTATAACGAGCAGAAAAACTACGTGGCAATAGTTTTAGTTCATGCACATATGTACGTTGGGATAAACAACTTGTACACCCCACATACAATACATCGTTTGTTCGATTTGTTAGGATATATACAGCCAACATATCGTTAGTATAACAAAATTTAAATTAAAAAATATCCCTGAAATTTTTTCAGGATCTTCCACGCACGCCGTTGCTGTTTATAACAACAAGCGTTGAAGATCCCGAAACAAGTTCGGGAATAATGCTTTATGACATCAAAAAGAAAGTTACTCTTTGGTGTAGCCTTGTACTTGGTCAGCCACTTCCCGGTATACGGCAAAAAAACCGCGCCCATTTTTCTTAACTACGTACAGTGCCTGGTCGGCCTTGGATAAAAGTTCTTCTGCGTTGGAAGCATCCGTTGGGTAGGAAGCAATCCCTTGGCTAATGGAAATATGGATTTCTTCCCCCCCAGTGTATTTGGTAGGCAACGTAAGCGCATTGATACGCTCTTTCAAACGTTTGGCGATAATTTTAGACTCTTCACTATTAGTACTGGGGAGCATAATTACCATTTCATCTCCTCCAAAGCGGCACGGCACATCCGTTTGGCGCAAACTACTGCGGATAATGCGGCTGACTTCTTGCAAAGCCCAGTCCCCGATTTGATGCCCGTAGTTGTCGTTAATTTGTTTGAAAAAATCAATGTCCATAATGAGCAAAGAAAGAGTTAACCCAAAACGCTTGGCGCGGTAAATTTCTTCGGCAAATTTTTCATTAAAATAACGGCGCACCGGCAAGCGGGTAAGCTCGTCGTAATTAGAAAGTTCTTGCACGCGCTCAAACAAACGCGCATTATCAATTGCTAAGGCCATTTGCGAGGCGAACTGCTGAAGAGAAATAAAATCCAAATACCCAATATGCCGCCGGGAAAGCACGTTATCAAATGCCAAAAAACCCACTTTGCTACGCTGCACTTTTAGGGGAATATAAATAACACTGCGCGTGGAACGATAGGTGGCAGCTGAGTCAAATACTTCTTTAAGAAGCCCCTGTTCTTGCTCACTGATTTCACCTGCGTTGTGGTGCACCACTTGCCCGGAAATATCCACACAAAGTGCGCTCTTAATACGCCGGGCGTATGAATCAGTTAAATACAAACGGACCCGGTCAAAGCGGAAATATTTTTGCACCCCTTGCAAGATAAGCTCTAAACCGTCATTTAACCGCAACGACGAAGCAAACACCGTTGAAAGTGCATTTAATGCTGTAGATACATTTAGACGCTGATTTTTGGCTTGGTCAATTTCCGTATTGCGTAAATTGTGTGAAATTTCTTGACCTAGTGCCATAATCAGTTCCTTCTCTTGCGAGGAAAAACCATGCGTCTTTTTAAACCGCTCCAAACGTAACACACCTACTTTTTCTTGCATATAGGTATGCACTTCACCGCCTTTTAATTCCATACTGGGGCGTTGCCATTTAACCAACACATAAATAGCGGGATAACTTAAATCGGTAGAATCAGCAATACCTTCGCGCAAGAGTTGTTTTAAAAAGGCCGGCTCACTAATGACGGAAATATCTTCCTGTTTGTCCATGCAATATTCTTTTTTGCACATCATGCGCAAGGATAAAATAGCCCGCTCTTGTTGCCAATCAAAAAAGTAAATACGGTCCAACTTAAATAAATTGCGAAGTACCGGCAAAGCACTTTCTAAAAGTTCGCGCTTATTTTGAAAAGCCTGGTTTAATTGTTTATGAAATTTATAAAGGGTATAAGATTTTTTATCAAACATAATTAGCCCTCATAAATAGACAGTAAATAGGTAATTTCTTTGGCGGCCTGGTCCAGTTCGCGGTCTAGCGAGGCCTGGGTAAAACGCCCTTCTACAATTTGCGTAGCGCAAACGGCCAAAATGCGTTTTAAAATTTCCATAATCGTTCCGGTTACCGTTAAATTGGGCAAGGTACGAGCCGAAGCTAAAATCGTGCCGTAATTACGCACGCGCCGCCCAGAAGATAACATAAATAGTTCCAATGAGTCTTCATACGCCGGGAAAACTTCCAACAGCTTGGCGTAGCGGGTTTGAATATCCGGCCGGGCACAAAATTTAAGGAACGCCAACGCTTCTTTTTTGTGCTGGCTACGCACATTAATAAATAAATTCATCCCCGATAAATACGCCGCGCGCGTTTCCCCCGTGGTAGGAACGGGCACCGTGCGCACTTGGATTCCCCGCCGGGCATCAAAAGTACTCAGCCCCAACTTGCGCGAAAGCATTAAACTGGCTTTACCAGATACCATCGTTCCCAAGGAGCCACGTTCGCGCAAAATGGGCATAAAGTTGTCCAATGCCAACGTAATATAATCGCGAATTCCCTCTTTAAAGGCTTTTGTGGCTACGCTGGTACGTTTCAAATCGTCCGTCAACAAATCTACGCCGCGCCCCCACACACAAGGCAAAGCGCTGCGCATGGAAAGCGAACCGCGCCAATCCCCATTTTGTACCGGGTAATAACCGGGAATATCTTTAAATTTTTCACGCAAAAGTTGGCAAATATGCAAGAAACCGGACCAAGTAGACAAATCTTTTTCCGGGTTTTTGGTAACGGCAGACAAGTGGTCCGCTCGGTAATGTAGCGCACTAATGTCAAACCACCAGGGGTAGGAGTAAATATCCTTCGTCCCCGGTTTATAACAATGGGTTTTAAGCGGATTTAAACAATTGGAAAGCGAAAGACCCGGGTCTAATTGAGACAAATTTTCAGCTACGCCTTCGCGCACTAATAAAGAGGTCCAATAATGCGGAATTTGGATAATATCGGGGATTTCTTCCTCGTGCGTGGGGTTTTTAATGGTAAACATACGTCGCCACAACACGTTACGCGTAAACACCCGTACCGATACGGGAATATTCGGGTTTTCTTTTTTAAATAAAGCAATAAAGGAAGCATACGTCTCTTTGCTTTTATCGCCCGCATCGGGCATGGCCCATAAAATCATTTTTACTCCTTATAACTTACCAACTGCGAACCTTCATATTAGGGTTAATATTAATGTTAGGACGAAGCGGTTTGCCGGTGGCCTGGGCATATTCTAACTTTTTATAGGCCGCTAATGCAATCATAGCCGCATTGTCGGAAGATAATTTACGGTCTACAAAAAACACCGTTTTGTGTTCTTTACCGGCGCGTTGCTCAAGCGTTTGGCGAAGTAAACTATTGGCAGCAACCCCCCCGCCTACCGCAATATAATTTGTCTTATATTTACGCGCGGCTAAGAGGGTTTTTGCAACTAATGTATCCACCATAGCTTGTTCAAAACTAGCGCAAACATCCGGCACGTTAATATCCCTATGGTCACGCAGGTAATAACTAACGGCCGTCTTAATCCCACTAAAAGAGAACTCCCACGTGCCCGGTAATAACGGACGCGGAAAAGCAATAGCATCGCGCCGGCCTTGCAACGCTTGTTTGGAAACTTGCGGTCCGCCGGGATAAGGCAACCCTAATAGTTTGGCTACTTTATCAAAAGCTTCGCCGGCCGCATCATCTCTTGTTTTGCCCAGTACCTTGTATTGTCCGTATCCTTTTACATACCATAGTTCCGTATGTCCGCCGGATACTACCAAGGCAATTAACGGAAACTTAAGCCGGTTTTTTACTTCGCCGTTTTCAAAATCACACGCAAAAAGGTGCCCTTCTAAATGGTTCACTCCAATAAGCGGAATTTGTTTGTAAGTAGCCAATGTTTCTGCCGCTACCCGACCGACCATAAGCCCACCCGGAAGCCCCGGCCCACTTGCAAAAGCAACACAATCAATATGCTCTTGCTGTAATGCCTCCTGAATAACAGCAGCAATCTTTGCAGCGTGAGCGCGGCTGGCCAGCTCCGGCACAACACCATGGTACTTTTTATGTTCTTCAATTTGGGAATAGATTACATTGGAAACAAGGGTCTTCCCACCGCGAAGTAGCGCCGCGGAAGTTTCATCACAGGTGGACTCAATTCCCAAAATCGTAAAATCTTTTTTCATGCCTATCTTTCGGTTTTAGCTACAGAATTTTTCTCTTCTTTCTTAGCTTTTGCTTTACGCTGCTCAGCCGCTTTTTGAGCTTTTGCTTTGGCCTCTTCTAAGGTAATTTTACCGGTTAACAGTTCAACCGCTTGGTTTAACACCGGGTCTTCTACCTTAAATTTAGGTTGTGCAAACGGCTTACCCGGAGTGTATACAATTTCGTTATATTGCATAAAAACTTTGGATTCATCTTCCGGCGTAAAAAACACTTCTACATCCGGGAAAATGCCTCCTTCGTCCGCTTTTGTTTTATCGCGATAATCCCGCTGAATTAAGCGCCCCGAAGGTGTATAGTATTTAGCAATCGTTAGGCGAAGCCCAGCCCCACCCGATAAGGGTAATACTTGTTGCACGCTGGCCTTACCAAACGACCGTTGCCCCACGATAATAGCCCGGTGATTATCCTGCAAAGCCCCGGACACGATTTCACTGGCGCTGGCAGACCCTTGGTTAATAAGAACAATCATAGGAATATCCGGATATTGAGGCGCTCCGGAGGTTTTAAATTCCTGGTAATATTCCGGTTTGCGGCCTTGCGTATAAACAATCATTTTGCCGTCGGGCAAAAATAATTTAGATAAATCTACCGCTCCGTTTAAAAGCCCCCCGGGATTAAAGCGCAGGTCAAGCACTAAGCTCTTCATTCCCTGTTTTTGCAAAGTTGCTAGCGCCTTCTTCACTTCTTCCACGCTGTGCCCGGAAAAATCTACCAAGTAAATGTATCCCACCTGTTCAGGCAACATACGATAATAAACCACTTCGGGAACGATGGTAGCACGCTTTAACACAACGTCGGGCAATTTTTCATATTTACCATCTTCCCCTTTGCGGCTTAACGTCAGTTTTACTTTGCTGCCTACTTTCCCCCGCATGAGCGCGACCGCTTCGTCCAGTTTCATGTCCGTAATATCTTTGTCATCTACATATAAAATGCGGTCTTGGGGCATAATGCCTGCTTTGAATGCCGGAGTATTGGGCATAGGAGACATGACCGTTATAAAACCATCTACTTTCTGTAAACGCATCCCCAAACCGCCGAACTCCCCTTTTGTATCATTTTTAAGTTCCTTATAGTCTTTAGGCTCTAAGTAAGAGGAAAAATCGTCCAGCTCTCCCACCACCCCTTTAATTGCACCCGAGACCAATTGGTCGGTATCCGTTTGCTCAACGTAGTTTTCTTTTACATATTCCAATACATCTACTAAAGTACGTAATTTTTTAAGGGTTCCGTCTACTGCCCCGTACGCATACGGAAACAAGGTTCCCACAAAAAACAATACGGCTGCCCACATAATGATTTTATTTAATCTATTCACTTTCATAAGTCCTCTTATTTTTTAAGCCAATCCAATGGATCTACGGCCGTAGTCCCTTGGCGAATTTCAAAATAAACTGCATTTTTGCCGGTACCGGAAGAAGATTGCGTATCCTTACCGACCGTTCCCACCTGCCCTTGTGTTTCCACAGCATCTCCTACAGAAACGGTAATACTTTTTAAAAATCCATAAATTGTAAAAAATCCTTTCCCATGGTCCATAATGACCACATTGCCATAAGAACGGAAAGGCCCGGCATAAATAACGCTACCCGCCGCGCTGGCACGAACAGGGCTCCCCGCCAAAGCAGCGATTTTGATACCGTCTCTAAAAATCCACGTATTTAAATCAGCCCGATATTCCTTTCCAAACGGACTAATTACATTACCTTGTACTGGCCATGGAAGCGAATACGCAGGGACCCCAATCTTAGGGCCCGTTACCTTGCCTGTTGGGGTAGTTTTTTTAGTAGTTTCTTTACGTTTGCGTTCAAAGGAAGCCAATAAATTATTAAGCTCCGCAGCCGATTTTGTCAACTCCCTAAGTTCTCTACGCACATTATCGGCTTTCCTTTTAGTTACGTCCAAATCCTGTTGTTTTTGTTGAACAGACTGCGAAATAACCGCTTGCTCTTTTTTAAGTTTTGAATTTTGGGCCTGTAAATTTTTATTTTGCTCCGTAAAAGCAACTAGTCGCTCCTTAGCTTCTTGATTTTCCTGCTGCATAGCT
Organism: uncultured Elusimicrobium sp.; assembly: GCA_902767385.1. GTDB lineage: Bacteria > Elusimicrobiota > Elusimicrobia > Elusimicrobiales > Elusimicrobiaceae > Avelusimicrobium. The sequence continues at coordinate 6,279 of CACXHA010000017.1, read as the reverse complement.
ACGGAAAAAACCGCTTTATGGGTAAGCATACGGTTTAAAAAAATATCAGTTTCCAAACGGTCCGACTGGGCACAAAAAGAACAATCCGGCTCCGCATAGTATTGACGAACTTCTTGCCAAGTTAAGCCTTGCCACATGGGCATACTGCGTTCCAGCGCCCCGCGTTTATCTTCAATAGAAACAAGATTTTGTTCTACCACAGACAAATCCAACTCCACTTTGTTTTTTAAACGATCGGCTTGGGCTTTTTTATGTTGCAAATCGTTTACTTCTTTAAATAATTTCTTCTCTTGTTCTCTATATTTTTTAAGTTCTTCTTCTTTTTGTTGGGTTTGGCTTTTTAATTTCGCTAATTCTTGCGCACGTTGCTGGGCTTCATCTGCATAAAGAGAAGAAGCCAACAAAATCCCCAACAAAAAACTGCTTAAAATTTTTGCCATTTGGATAAAGTCCATCCTAAAAGTCCACAAAACACAAGCAAGAGTACTTGCCGATGCCAAGTAGTAAATTGTTGTAAAGTTTCCCCTAATATGCCCGCCGGATACAATACGCCAATTACAAGCCCAGCCGAAAGCAACGCCGCCAACAGCCCGGCTACTACACCACCCCAAGCATGGCCATGTTGACCAGCGGCCGCTTCCACCAAAAACATAAAAGCTAAGAAACCCAACAAACTAAGTACCACCAGGGCTCGCAATAATTTGCTATATAGACCCACATAAGAAGCCAAACGAGCATGCTGGGCGTTATAGTGTGGAGTTAATTCTTCGTACTGAGCAACTAAATTATCCACAAACGGGCGAATATTCCCCAGCGTGCGCGACGACACCTCTATTTCAAAGTAAGCAGGCATTTGATTTTTACCCATAAGCAGTAAAGAATCCACTAATTGAGGGTTTTTATGCCGCACCACTGCCAACGCATCCTCCGGTGAAAACAAACGAACCGCCGTAACGCCCCCTTGCTGTTTTAAGGATTGTTCCCAACTTTCTAACTGTGCCGAGTCGGCCTGTCCGTCTACCGTTAAAATAATTTTAAAACTGCCGGTTAATTTTTGATAATAATTGCGCAGCCCGGTATCCACTAACAAAATTCCCTGGCCCAGTAACGCAATAGACACTATCAGTAAAAATAATTTACGATACAAGTGCCCAATGTGTTTGGGGGCGCTTTCTTTTTTCAATTCCGGTTCAAAAAGTTCATCCATAAGATTCCTCTATTTTCCTTCCCAGCCTAATACACGCATTAAACGGGGCAAAATGTCCGTATTATGATACACGCCCCCAAACTGCTCAGCATCTGCTCCGTAAGCCAAACTGAGTAACGGGGCTGCCGAGTGATTTTTAGTAGCGTATGAAATAGCACGCAAGTCATTAAGTTGCCGGAAAATACCCGGCACATCTTCCAAATTTTCAAACTGGGTAATATCTATGTCATACCCTAACGCTTGTGATAATTTCTTTTGGATAAGAGCAGGCGTTCGTTTCTCTACCGGCAGATTCTTCAGTTCCTCTTCCAATAGATACAAACTACGCGTTTGTTTATCAAATAACTCATACGTACGGAAAGAACCATAATCGGTATCCTTGCCATACAAAACTTCCCCTTGGGCAGTACGTTTAGCGGCATTCTCTTTACCCACATGCCGGTAAGCAAATCCGCCTAACCCGGTATCGTGATCAGCATTGATGTAAAGCAACGTATCGGGATGAGCTTGCACATACTGAGTTAAATAGGCAATTAACTGATCAAATTGTTTCATTTCCGCCCAAGTGGCCCCCGGATCGTTCCCATGCGCGGCCCAGTCAATTTTTCCGGCTTCAATCATCACTATAAACCCATTTTCAGCTGGTTCCAACAAAGAAATGGCTTTTTGCGCCATCGTAATTAGGGAAGGGACTTTGGGATATTGGTGCAACTCCACCGCCATGGGCAAGGCTTCGTCGGCAAACAAGCCAAGCACTTTCCCGGAAGTTATTTTGGCCAGTTGTTTTTTGTTTTGAACTACTTGATATCCTTGCGCTTGCGCTTGCCGTAAAAGTTCCTTATTTTCCCCTTTGTTAAAATACTTAAGTCCTCCACCTAAAATTACCTGCGGGCCCAAAGCAAGTTGCTGCCGGGCAATTTCCTCCCGTTGACGCCGGCTTTCTACATGGGCAGTAAAAGCGGCTGGGGTTGCATCGGTTACGTACGTGTCTGTTACAACACCAATGGCTTTACCATGTTGCAAAGCACGTTCTAACAACGTATCTACCGGACGTTTTTCATAATCTAGCCCTACAAAAAGCGGGCGTGAAAATCGACCTGTGGCCATTTGAGTTGCCGAGGCAGCGGAATCGGTTACAACGGTATCGTACGTATTATTAAAGTAGAGTCCCCACACCGCTTGATTCATTAAATTTTCCGTATGGGAAATATGGGGTGAATCATTTGTAGAGTTAGTATAGCGCACCCCCTGTGCCCAAAAACCCAAAATTTCGGGTCCCATACCGTCTCCAATTACCCAAATTACATTTTTGGCCGGCAAAGCGTGTCCCCAACCGCATACAGCCACCAAAAAAAGTAACAGCATCCATTTCTTAAAATTCATAAATCTCCTAGGCGATCGTCTTGCGATATAATTCCAAATAAGCTTGTGCCGATTTATCCCAAGACACATCTTGCCGCATCGCGCTACGCACCAAACGGTTAAACAACATATGGTTTTTATAAACCTGTAACGCTTTTACCAGCGTGTTATAAATACCCGCTTCCGTAAATTTTTCTATGAAAAATCCCGTAGCGGTATTTTCATTTTTCCCGTCATATCCCACAACGGTATCCACTAAACCACCCACTTTAGAAACTACCGGCAGCGTACCGTATTTCATAGCGATGAGTTGTGAAAGGCCGCACGGCTCAAAGCGCGAAGGCATCAAAAACAAATCTGCCCCGGCATAAATTCTATGAGCTAATTCTTCGTCTAGTTTACCGTTGTAGCTAATGGTGCCGGCATTGGCCCGAGCCAAACCTTGATAAGCTTTTTCAAGCATCGGGTCGCCCATTCCTAAAATGACGAATTGGGCATGTTTTTTAAGGCGTTCAATCACACCCAATGCCGCATCTAGTCCTTTTTGATAATCCAGACGGGACACAATCCCAATTAAAGGCTTATCATCTTCCTGCGTTAATTTACACGCCTGTTGCAAAGCCCGTTTAGCCGCTAATTTTCCTCGCGCGGACTCGTTGGCATCATACCCTACCGAAAGCACCGGGTCAATCTCCGGATCCCATACATCGGTGTCAATCCCGTTAACGATCCCGCAGAAATTTTTACTCCGAGCCCGTAATACACCGTCTAGGCCAAAACCCATGGCCGGGTTATTTTGCACTTCGCGTGCATAATTAGGGCTTACAGTATTAATGTTATCGGCAAACACCAGCCCGCTTTTTAAGAAACTCATACCGCCATAATATTCAAATTTTTCAGGGGTGTAATCCACCGGGTGAAAACCTGCTTTGCGAAACGCCCCGTACGAATAATGCCCTTGGTAGGCAATGTTGTGAATGGTGTACAAAGAGCGGGTACGCGTATAAAAGGCATCTAATTTGTAAACTGTTTTTAAGTAGGCGGGAATAAGCCCGGTTTGCCAATCGTGGCAATGGATAATATCGGGTCTAAAGCCGATAAATTTACAGCCCTCCAAAACGGCCCGGTTAAAGAAAATAAACCGCTCATCGTTATCGGCAAATTCGCCTTCTTTGGTACGGTATAAACCCGGGCGGTCAAAATATTTGCGATTATTTACAAAAAACACAAGCACGTTGCCCCAATTAATGTAAGAAAGAGAGGCTTGCTCAATTTTATCCCCTATCGGGATTAAATAAACACCGGGTACAATTTTAAGAGAGGACACCCGTACAATGTTGCGGTAATGCGGCAAAAAGAGCAGAACTTTATTTCCCTTATATCCGGCAAATTGCTGACACAACGCACCGACTACGTCGGCAAGGCCCCCGGTTTTGCAAAACGGGTATGCTTCACTGGCAGCTAAAACGATGTTCATTTCTCTTCCTCCTGTGAATTAGTTTGTGGCAGGGTGACAGATTCTTCTAACGGCAAACCCTCAGCCGGCGTTTGTGCCAAGCTGTCCTGTGCCAACGTTAAATCTCCCTGATTGTAACTATTACGTTTAAAAAATGGGTCCGGGGTAGAAGCATCCAGCGCTTCAAATTTTTCTTCCCCTTCCAGTTCATCTAGCGGAATAATACGCGGCTGCCCCAACGGCGGCAACGGCTCCCCAAAGGGCAAATCTTCTTGTTTGTCTTCCAAATTTTTGGCAGCAAATATCTGCAAATCCGGCAGTTCGGATACTTTATTTAAACCAAACATACGCAAAAACTCATCGGTCGTTCCGTACACCATGGGGTGGCCAATGGTATCTTTGCGCCCTACCACACGCACCAAACCGCGGTCTAAAAGTTTCTCTAACGGGCCGGCCACATCTACGCCGCGGATTGATTCCATTTCTGCGCGCGTAAGCGGCTGTTTATAGGCGATAATTGCTAATGTTTCTAAGGCCGCATTAGAAAGACGGGTTGTCATTTTTTCGTTGTAAAGGCGGCGCACCCAACGGCCATACTCGGGCTTGGTGCACATTTGGAATCCGCCCGCAATTTCTAAAATTTGCACAGCACTGCCGCGTACGGTGTAATCGTCTTGCAATTTGGCAATGGCCTCGCGCACTTCTTTAGCAGTCGTATTTTCAATCACATCTACCAAGCGGGAAACTTTTACCGGCCGATCCGTAATAAAAAGCAAAGTCTCTATAATTTTGTGTAAATCTTCACTCTGCAGCAACGGAGCTTCCACCTCTTGCGGAGCAGGCAATCCTTCCGGTTGCGCCGTCTCTTGAGCTGGAGCTTGTGCCATATCCGTAGCATTTAATTCTTGCGTTTCTTCACTCATAAAAATTCTCCTGCCTTAAGCGTCTTCGCCATGCATTAAGGTTTTAAAATCTTTGTCTTTGTTTTCGGGGTTTAAATAAATGCGGATTTGCCCTTCGCGCTCATCTTGCCGGGCGATAATTTTTTTAATTTTCATTAGCTCCAGTACCGCCATAAAACACGTAATTACGCCGCGTTTTTTAGTTTCCCCCATAAAAATATCATCTAACAGCACCCACTCACGCCCTTTAAACAAGTTTACCACCTTTTCCATTTTGGACTCAATGGGAAACTCCTCCACTTTTAAGAGTTCAATACGTTTACGTTCGTCCAGGCGGTCAAAAGCGCGTTTAACGGCGGATAGCAAATCAAAAAGTTGCAAATTAAGTACCTTATCGCCATTATCAAAAATGGGGGCCGCCCGGTAAAATTTATCTTTATTTTCTTCTAATTTTTCGTTTAAAAACTTACTGGCTTCTTTGTATTTTTGGTACTCCACGAGCTTGGCCACTAACTCTTTCATCGGGTTGGGCCCTTCGTCTTCCGTTGTGGGTGCTTGAGAAGGTAGTAACGTTTTTGCCTTAATTTGCATTAAGGTACTGGCCATTACTAAAAATTCGCCGGCTACTTCCAAATTTAATTCCTTCATCACGTTGAGGTAATCCAGATATTGCGTAGTAATCTCAGCGATATTAATGTCGCAAATATCCAGGTTATCTTTTTTGATGAGGTGCAACAGCAGGTCCATGGGACCTTCAAAAACATTAATGTGCACATTGATTGGAGTAGGAGTAGCCGTTAACATAGTTATTTAATAATCCGCATTACTTTTTTTACTTGGGTTAATGTAGCTGCCGCATTGGCACGGGCCTTTTCCCGACCTTGGGCTACAATTTGCGCCAGTTGCGCCTTATCCGCTTCCACCGTTTTACGACGCGCATTAAAGGCAGAAAGTTCCGGCTCCATAAGCGCAAATAATTCTTTTTTACACGCCACACAACCTAGCGCACCGGCTTTGCACTCTTCGCAGCGTTTTTGCCAGTTCGGGTTATAGATTTTATGGAACGCAAAAACCACACATCCCTCCGGGTTAGCCGGATCGTGCTGGCCTTTTTTGTTGGGATCGGTAAACATCGTCATTATTTTCTTGCGTACGCTTTCTAAATCTTCCCCCAGGAAAATAGAGTTGTTGTAAGATTTAGACATCTTGCGTCCGTCCAACCCCGGAACACGCGCCACCGTCGTGTAGAGTGGTTGCGGTTCGGTAAATACTTGCGTGCCGTAAATTTCGGCAAATCGGCGGGCTAAATCCCGCGCAATTTCCAAATGGGCAGTTTGGTCTTTTCCCACCGG
>CACXHA010000016.1 GCA_902767385.1 uncultured Elusimicrobium sp. | reverse complement strand
TTAATAGTTTTCCGGGTGAATCATAAAGTACGCTTGTGGGTGCGCACACACGGGGCAAACTTCGGGGGCTTTTTCGCCAATGTGCACATGACCGCAGTTGGCACATTCCCACATCACAATACCGGCCTTTTTAAACACTTCTTTGGTTTCCACATTGTGCAAAAGTTTGCGGTAGCGTTCTTCATGCATTTTTTCAATTTTGGCTACGGCTTCAAATAAGTAAGCCAGTTTCTCAAAACCTTCCTCTTTGGCAGTTTTGGCAAAACCGGCATACATATCGGTCCACTCATAATTCTCACCGTTGGCGGCATCTAATAAATTGGCAGCCGTAGCGGGAATTTCGCCATCGTGCAAGTATTTAAACCACAGTTTAGCGTGTTCTTTTTCGTTATTGGCGGTTTCTTCAAAAATTTTAGCAATTTGTACAAACCCTTCTTTTTTGGCCTTGGAAGCGTAGTACGTGTATTTGTTGCGCGCTTGAGATTCCCCGGCAAACGCGGTCCATAAGTTCTTTTCTGTTTGTGATCCTTTAAGTTCCATACTTTTCTCCTATAAAAATCGCCGCGGTTAATGCGGCATGCAATTTTTACAAATTCCTTTAAATTGAATATTTACTTGTTTAATCTCTCCAATATTGCGTACCGGCAAAGGGCAAGCAATTTGTTCATTTTCTTGCGGGAAAATATCATATACTTCGCCGCATTGGGTACATACAAAATGACAGTGGGGGCGCAAATCCCCGTCAAAACGCGCCTTGGACGACAACCCCACCCGCATCAGTAACCCCATATCCTCTAACGAGGCCAACGTGCGGTAGACGGTGTCTAATGATAAATTAGGCATATTTTCGCGCACCTGCATAAAGACGGATTCGGCACTGGGGTGTTTGTCGGATTGTGCCACCGCACGGAAAATTTCTTGACGTTGGCGCGTCACACGTAACCCCAATTCTTTACAACGGGTTTCAAAGTAATCAAGCCGCATTTGTACGTCGGCAGGTTCGGTAAGTGTTAAAAGCATATTCGTAATCTTTCCTAATAAAGACCATAATCAGTATAGCATATTTTTTGATAAGTCAAGTGGGTTTTTGGTATCCTTATTATATGCTTACTTATCATACGGCAATTATCGGAGCGGGAGCTAGCGGACTGTTTTGCGCAGGCTCTTTTGCAACCCCCAAAATTATCATAGACCACAATAAAATCCCCGGTGTAAAAGTGGGCATATCAGGTGGGGGAAAATGTAATTTTTCAAATATTTCCGTAACGGCAGCAGACTATCAAAGCCAAAGTAAACATTTTTGTAAAAATGCCCTTGCGGCTTTTAAACCGCAAGATTTTATCACTCTTTTAGAGCGAGCAGGTATTGCGTATGAACAACGTGCGCATGGGCAGTTGTTTGCTAAAAATGCGCAAGATATTGTGCAATTTTTGGTGTACCGCGCCAAAACCCAAAATACGGATTTTGCCCTAAAAACCGAAGTCTTGGATATTCAAAAAAAGGACGAAGAATTTATTGTACGCACTTCCGCCGGTACAATCCAAGCGCGGCACGTGGTGTTGGCGTGCGGAGGACTTTCTTACCCGGCGCTAGGAGCTTCTTCCTTTGGAATCAAAATAGCCCGGCAGTTTGAGCTCAATGTAATTGAGCAACGCCCCGCATTGTGCGGACTGAGCGTGCCTAAAGAGTTGCGACCCATTTGTAAAATGCTAGTTGGGAATAGTACCCTTGCTCAAGTCAGTACCGGAAAACATACTTTTACCGAACAGTTGCTTTTTACGCACGAAGGTTTTAGCGGCCCGGCCGTACTTCCGGTTTCTCTTTTTTGGAGTGAGGGGGAAAAAGTACGCATCAATTTTCTGCCGGATATAGAGGCCCTTTCTTGGTTTTATAAACAAAAAAATACATCCAAAAAGATGTCAACTCTGCTACCGTTCACTGGGAAAATTGGCGCGGTATTATTGGGACAATTGGATAAACCACTGTCCAATGCTACTAAAACCGATTTAGAACAAGCCTCCCGACATCTCAATGCGTTTGAGTTTATCCCGGCAGGAACTGCCGGGTACACCAAAGCCGAAGTAACTGCCGGGGGAATAGATACCCGAGAAATCAATCCGTCTACTTTTGAGGTAAAAAAGGTGTCGGGCTTATTCGTTACGGGGGAACTGTTGGACGTAACAGGCCGTTTAGGCGGCTATAACCTACACTGGGCTTGGAGTAGCGCCTATTGTACAGCCCAAAAACTAATAAAAAAAATTTAGCGTAATAGAAAACGCTTTTTGTATAATAGAGGTGTCTGTATTTTAATAGAGGGAAGTTATGAACATAACACAGGAAAGATATTCATTGTTAGAATTATGGTTGGAAAGCTTTAGAGTGATAAACCGCTGCGTTGGCAAATTACTGGGACTTGTTTTGCTAGCGGTCATAGTCGCAGCCGTAATGTCGGGTAGCTTTACTTGGATCATGCATAAACTGCAGACCGGATATTCAGCTTCCACTGTGTTACCTTTCGTTGGGATGGCAATTGCGCTCTCCCTCTTTTACAATTTAAGTTGGTTATTTGGGTGGGTTTTACTTACCCGTGTTATTAGCGACCAAGCAACTCAAGAGCATCTTCCTTTTTACGAACTAGCCTCCAGTTCCATTATCCCTACTTTGAAATTATTGGTCGCAGGTATTTTGTTTGCTATTCCTCTATCCCTAGTGGGGGGGCTTATCTCCTTCCTGCCTGGCGGGAAGATATTATCCTTTCTATTTCTTTTTGCAATAGGTATCACCCTGGGGGTTCGTCTCATTTATACTTTTATGGCGATTGCTCTTAAAGAGCAAGGCCCTGTAAGCGGGTTTAGTTACAGCTGGAAATTAACTAAGGGAGCATATATAGACACTTTGCTCATGTGTATCGTCAACGTATTAACTGTTATGTTAGTACAGGCCCTGTTGTTCTTACTTCTCTACGCCATGTATACTCTTATTCCCTTAAAATTTGCCGATAGCTTTAGCTTGGCCCACCTTTCCCCAATATGGTGGAGCGCCGCGGGCGTATTTGGCATAATAGCATTCTTTTTGTACGTGATTCCCATGGCTTTCCCGGTGCTCGTGTTTATCAATCGCAGTGCCGTATTGATGGACGTACGCAGCGTGGGTGGAGAGACGACCTTTGTTCCGTTGCCAGACCTGGATTTGACCGAAGTACCCACTACTTCCCCCGAACATGCCCAAATGGCACAATCTACCGGAGCGCCCTCCGCCCAACATTTGGAAGAGTGGCAAGTTTCTCAATCTTCTGTCAACACGTCGGATACAGAGGTTAGCTCTCTTTCCGAGCACTTAGACAAAGTCTATAAACCTCAACAAGAGGATGTTATCCAATATGCTGATGAAGACCGCATGCCGACAATCTTGTTTGATGATGAAATGGCCAAACAATTAGAGGAAAATCAAGCTAAGTTTGCACCACGCCAAAAAGCGGAAGACAAACCGGAAGATAAAGATGAGGGTCCTCAGTCAATTAAGATGTCTAAGTTTTAGTACTTTATTCCTATTTGCGAACCTAGTAATAATATGAGCTCTAATCCGTTATTTTGGGTACAAGATATTAAAACGGCGTTCCAGTTCATGGGCGCTGTTGTCAAAGGGAAATACAAAATGCCCTGGGGCACTTTTTTTTGGGTGATACTTTGTGCCATTTATTTTATTTCACCGATTGACGCCTTGCCAGATATCTTGCCCATTTTAGGATTTGCCGATGATGGAGCTTTTTTAATTTTTGTATTACTGCTCATACACAAAGATTTGCAGGCTTTCCGCCGACATCAACTCCAAGAAAAAACAATTTTAGAAGCCGAAATTGTAGAGGACACCAAATATGATCAAAAAACTCATTAAATTTTTGTTATTTGCCGCTATAGTAGGCGTACTGTTGCTAGGCGTAGGCCTATTTACTTTATACAAGATGTATCCGCCTGCCAAATTAAAAACCATGACTCAAGAATATGTTGCCAAAAATTTTCAACGCGAAATAAGATTTGACGACATTTCACTTACGTGGATTGGATTTTCTTTAACAAACGTTGCCTTATCCGAAAACACCACCTTTTCCGATGGCACTTTCATAGAAGCCAAAAAACTTACCGCTCATGTGGCCGTAAAACCACTTTTGCAAAAACGAATAGAAATCAGCACTATTGAGGCCGATGGACTGAATATACAGTTAATTCAAAAACAAGATGGTAGTTTTAATTTTGATACGTTAATTTCAACGCAAGACAACCCCGCCCCAGAAGAAAACTCCACAAGCAACTCTTCCTCCACCCCGCTTGTGGTGACTGCCCAAAAAATTGCTCTTACAGGTTGCGATATTGTCTACAAAAATCTGCAAACCGGGATGAAACTGGCCTTGAAAGACCTGGATATTTTAATCAATAATTTTGATTTAGCTAATCCGTTTGAAACAGAAATTTCTTTTACAACGGATATATCCGGCGCCGGGCAACCTGATATGACATTGCCCGTATCCATAAAAGCCCAAATTAACTTGGCAAATTTGGATATGCCTAGCGCAGTAGCAACTATTTCCCAAGCTACTGCACGTTATAAAACAGTTTTATTTTCCCTGCAGGGAGACGTAAAAAGCTTTAAGTCTCCGCAAGTGGATTTGACCGGTTCTTTAGCCGGGATTAACAATAAAGTTTTAAACGAACTAGCCCCAGATTTGCCTAATTTCACTTTGCCCACTATTAACCTGACCCTCCAGGCCGCCGCGGATTTGGATAAAAGTACCGCTCAAATTAATTTGGCTAAATTGGCTGTTAAAAATAGTGCCCTTACCGCAGGGGGAAACTTAGGTTGGGCCGGGCCAACCCCTACTTACAGCTTATCGGGTGCATTAACGGCCAACTTAAACGAAATTGTGCAAATGACCGACTCCGTTCAAAATTTTGAACCTAGCGGAATTATTAAAGGCAACTTCAAAGCAACCGATAAGAAAGATTTTACGGACGTAAGCGGGAATATCACCTTACAAAACGTAAGCGCGCTTTATCCGCCCGTTACGTTGACCGAAACAAACGGAACTATTTTGATTACGTCCCTAGACCAAATTTCCAGCTCTAGCATTAAAGGCAAATTAAATAATGAAAAATTTGAAGGTTCTTTTTCTTATCAAAACATTAAAAACGTGCTCAACTTGGTCCTCAATCTAAATCTGGACAAATTGGTACTGAATTCCTTTTCTGCCTCCCAAGAAAGCAGTTCCTCAACCGTTCAGAACGATTCGGGGTCAAGCACTGCTGATTCAGGCTCTCGCATGAACATCCAAGCAAATATCAACGTGGGAGGGGTAAAAATACCCTATGTGGAATCGGACGGATTTAATTTGTCCGCCAATTTAACGGATGTAACAGACTCCATGACGCAGACTAATGGAAATATCCGGTTTACACTCAAGCCCGGCAAAATTACGAACTTGGATGATTTTATCAAAGACAGCAAGATCGCTAAAATTATTTTATTACCGGTAACCTTAGTTAAAAAAGTATCCGGATTGTTGCAACTGGATTTATTCCCGGCTGATAAAACAGGCAACGGCACTACCATCTCCTTTACCCAAGGGGAAGGGTCTTATACTTTTACCGAAGGCGTTATGAACGTAGATTCTACTACTTTTAACTCTACAGTTACTGACATTTCCGCCAGCGGGACGGCCAACTTTAAAACGGATGAGTTAAATATGAAGGCGACCGCAACCTTACTTACACAAGCCGCCCCGGTTTCCTTTAAAATCACAGGAACCATGAGCAATCCAAAAGGGAAGTTGGACGTATTAAATACGGTTGGTTCCGTGGTGGGAAACCTACTCAACGGCACTACCGTGAAATCAGCTGCGAAGGGAGGGGCTAATGTCACCAAAGAAACAGCCCAAACCGCAGAAGATGTAGTAAAAGATACCGTAAATACAGCGGCCGATGTGGTAAAAGGTTTTGGGAACTTGTTTAAAAAGAAAACTCCCCAAGAAAAATAAAACCTTTAGTTTAATAAGCGTCCCCCGGCATAGCCGGGGGTTTTTCACAATACGGGCAAAACCCTTGCCTACTAGCCTAGGGCTAAAAGCCCTTCTTAACAGACTGCCACACGCGTACCCACTCTTAAAGGGTCATCCCCAAGTGCCCCTGTCGGGGATCTCGCGCCTGTTTATTTCCGGTGTTTAACACTAGCGCCTACACTCGCTTGTAAAAACGGATGTGGTAGATTCCCGACAACATTCCTCGAGAATGACACCTTATTTTATCACTACACAAAATTATTTTTAACAACCTGTTCATCGTTAAAGCTATACTGGACCCCGGGCCTAGCACGGGGTTGTCAATTAACAATAAAAAATTCCCCGGCTCGCACAGAACCGGGGAATTTTATCGGTTCAAAGTAAACAAATTAGTTGCCCGTCCTGAGTATAGCCGAAACAGCTTCGGGGGTATGCCTTACATTTATTTCGGTCTGTGTTCGAGCGATGGGAGAGGCAAAACTTGCGTCCCCCGTACCACCCCCCGTACCATTTTTGCCAAACACAAATCGATTTTCAGGATGGCCGGAATCATTAACATCTAACTCGCCGGTAACCGTAACGGTTTTTGCAATTACGTTGCCCTCCGTTTTCATAGTATTGGCATCTAAAGTTAATGATGTATTTTGGTGTTGGGCATCACCGATATTTAACGTAGAAACCAGTAAATTTTGCGGAGATACGTCCCCACTAGTTCCCACATAGAGTTGCCCAACTGTCCATACTCTTCCGTTGACTACTTCCAAAACAGTTTTATCTTCCATGTATAAACGCGTTACCAATGCTTTGTTATTCAATTTAACCGTTCCTTTGGAAGCAACACTAGACCCAATATTCATTTCTGCCCCACTATTAATCTTCACCGGTTTGCTTTCCTTTGTTTCCACTTCTTTAAAAGAAGCCACCGGAGCAGACAAAGTAGACACAAACTGAAACTCCGTAGGGGCCGCCGAAACATTTACTCCCACCACCAACAACCCAAGCAAGATAACTTTTCGTTTCATAAAATTCCTCTGTAATAAAACACTAAAAGACAAAGACTCTATTTAGTATATCTAAAATTCGTTACAAAAACAAGATTCTTTTGCACTTCAACCGCACAAGGAAAGAAAATATCATATAATGATAGTATGGGACTGGGTTTATTACTCATAACAAATTTTGCCTTCCCGTTTGTCGCATTGGGAGTGTTATTAAGCTTTTTCTTCTCTCCCAGGAGGCGGGTATTGGGGCACTTATACGCTGAACTCAAAGAGCGTTTTGGGCTGACAGCCCCTTCCGGCATCCCGCAACAAGCCCTTTGGTTTCATTGTGCAAGCGTAGGGGAAGTAAACGCCATGAAAGGACTTATCAGCCAACTGAAGTCTTTTTATAAAAAACCCGTTCTGGTTACCACGTCCACACAAGCCGGTAAAGAAGCCGCCCTTAAAAACCCGGACATTACAGCTACTTTTCTGGCTCCTCTTGATTTTTACCCTTCCTGTTATCTTTTTATCAAACACGCGCAGCCATACCGTTTATTTGTTGTGGAACGCGAAATTTGGCCCAACATGCTATGGGCCGCCAACCGGCAAAGCGTGCCGTTTGCCCTTATTAACGGGCGCATCAGTAAAAAATCCGCCCGGGCTTACTGTTGGGTAAAACCTTTATTTAAAAAAGTCCTGTCCCCAATTGCGTTTGCGGCTTTGCAAAGTAAAGATGCCGCCAAACGCTACGAACTGTTGGGAATAGCACCTGATAAAATTTTTGTCTGCGGGAACGTTAAATATGATACTTTATCCGATCAACCTTCCAAAGTAGATGCCGTCAAAGAACTTTTGAGCAAGTTGGGATGGATGGGACACCCCATTTTTGTACTAGGAAGCACACACCCGCAAGAAGAAACGCTGCTTTTCCGCGCCGCACCGGACATTTTAAAAACGGGTACTAAAATCATCTTTGCCCCTCGTCACTTGGAACGCAAAAATGAAATTAATCATACGCTGGAACAACGCAATTTACACTACGCTTTTTTGAGCCAAAATAATTTTGATAAAAACATCGATATCCTGTGCGCAGATACGATGGGTTGGTTACAATCCCTTTATGCTTGTGCCACGCTTACCTTTGTGGGGGGGAGCATCGCGCCGCGCGGGGCCCACAATTTATTAGAACCTGCCATTTTGGGAAAAACCGTTTTGTTTGGAAAGCATTTTTATAACACCCCCGATACCGCCCACGCTTTATTGGAAAATGGAGGCGGAGTGCTTGTAAATGAAACAAATTTTAAAGAAACCGTCCTGCGGCTACTGGCAGACCGAGAACAACTGGATAATATGAACCAAAAAGCCCGGCAAACCGCACTTAGTTTTAAAGGAGCTACGGACAAAATTAAGGGAGTAATTGAAAATTATGAACACCAAAAACAATCCTAATATCTTAGTTGTGCGTTTATCTTCGCTAGGGGATATTGTGCTCTCCTCTCCTGTTTACAAGAATATCAAGGCGGCTTGGCCCAACGCACGCATTACCCTTTTGGTAAAACCGGCGTTTTCGCAAGCGTTAGCCGGGCACCCGGATATTGACGAAATTTTGGTGGCCAAAAAGAGTATTTGGGGAATTATCCGCCAGGTACGCGCCGGCCATTATACGCATTACTTAGATTTACATGCCACGTTTAAAAGTATTTTAATCGGTTGGTTTTCCAATATCCCCAACCGGGCCCGCTACGATAAACACACGCTAGCCCGCCGTATTTTTGTGAAATTTCACAAAAGTTCACCCGTACTGGAAAAACATACCCTTGAAAAATATTTAGAGGCACTTAAAGCCTGGAATATTCCGGTAAAATATACCGAACCCAAACTGGGTGACTGGGCCTACCGCCATACCGAAACAATCGGACGGAAAATTAACAAAATTGGGATTTTCCAAACGTCGTTTATCGGCGATAGTGTGTTGACCACCCCACTTATTCAAAAAACCAAAAAATTATTCCCGGACACCAAAATTGTGGTCATTACCCGTCCGCAGACGGAAGATATTTTTAAACCGCTGCCCGAAGTGGCCGAAGTCATTTTAAACGACAAACGCGGATGGAACAAAATTGCCGGCGTATGGAAAACGGCCCGCGCCATTAAAAAATCCGGCATTGACATTTTACTCGTACCGCACCGTAGTTTTAGAAGTGCCTTAATTGCCTGGCTTTCCGGCGTTAAAATACGTATTGGATTCACCTCCAGCGAAGGGTGGTTCTTATACACCAAAACCGTTCCGTTTAACTGGATGATTCACGATGCAGAACGCAACCTGTCTTTATTGCAAGGAATTGCCAAAGAGCAATTTGGTGGAGAAAAATTATCCATGTCCTTTACTCCTTCCGCCGAAGAAAATGTGGCGCGCCTTTTAAAGGACTTTAATTTAGAAGGCAAACCGTTAGTGGGAATCCACGCTGGCTCTGCCTGGCCTACCAAATGTTGGCCGATGGAATATTTTGTAGAACTAATTTCCAAACTACAAACCGAACTGGGCGTACAAGTAGTGCTGGTAGGCGGGGGAAAACAAGATACGGACTTGGGCGAGAAAATTTGCCAACTGGCTAAAGGACACGCCGCAAGCCTGTGCGGGAAAACCAGTCTGGCTGACCTGATGGCCCTTATGAAACACTTTAAACTGTTCATTACTAATGACTCGGGTCCCATGCACATTGCCACCGCCTTTGAAGTGCCCACGTTAGCTATCTTTGGGCCTACCACGCGCGAACTGGGATTCTTCCCCTATGGGCAAGGTCACCGTGTTATGGAAGTTAAAAATTTAGAGTGCCGCCCCTGCGCGTTACATGGCGGAAAAAAATGTCCTTTGGGGCACTTTAAGTGCATGAAGGACATCACACCCGATGAAGTCTTTAAAAATGCCAAAGAAATGCTAAAAATGTAATGTACACACAAAACCAAACGCCCCGGACTTAAAACCGGGGCGTTTTTACATTTTCAATCCTATTTTTAAAAATCTATATCAGGCACTTCATCAATTGCGGCCAACGCATTTTTAAATAATTCGCGAATCTCCGCCCAGTGCGTTAGCGCTAGCCAAATGCCGTTTTTACTCCATCCTTTTTCTTGACTCCAACTGCGTAGCTCCAATCCGCGGGCCCCTCTAAATTCACGAATCGTTGCTACCACACAAATTCCGGGCCGTTTAGCAAATTTCCCTATCGTGCCTAACTTAAGTTGTTTTTCATCATCAGGCAAAGCCAGCAGCATAGGAACCAAGGCCCGGACAATTTCCGGCGTTAAGGTAACCCCGTCGCGGGTGGGGCCACTAAAACCGTCTGTTTTAATATACCGGCGTACCGATACATACCGATACCCGCGATAGGCGTCTATGGAAAACCGTATTTCTTCCTGCTCACCGACTTGTAAGACCCCTAATTCCCGCAGTAAAATGAAACTACTTTCTAACATAAATAAACCCTCGCAAAAAAATACTGCCTCAACCCTTTAAAATATGGTATTATACCTATAGTATATTCTAATGCTTGTACAGTAGAAAATCAAGATATTTCTACCAAACAGAAAGGGGAATTTATGGCAGAAGAACAACAACCTTCCTTAATAGGACAGCAAATTTCAGGCTGTGAGATCTTGCAAAAAGTAGCAATGGGCGGAATGGGATCCGTTTACAAAGCTCGTCACAAAGCGTTGGACCGCATTGTGTGTGTAAAAATTTTAAGTCCTTCTTTGACCAATGACAAAAAAGCGGTAGAACTCTTTTTAACCGAAGCACGCGCCATTGCCGAACTAGAACACCCCAATATTGTACAAGTATATAACGTAGGAAAAGAAAGAGGATATTATTTTATTGTTATGTCCTATGTAGAAGGGCAAACTCTTTCCCAAATCATAAAAAAACAGAAAAATATCCCCTTAAACACCATTTTGGACTGGTTTGAAGGGATTTTACTGGGTCTAGATGCTGCTCACTCCAAAGGCATTATTCACCGGGATATTAAACCTTCTAACATTTTAATCACAGCTGATATGCAACCCAAAATTGTAGACTTCGGTATCGCCAAAAAAGTAAACAAAGATACCAACTCTACCAAAACGACCGAACTAGCTGGTACTGCCTATTTTATTGCACCAGAACAAGCCTTAGGACGCGATTTGGATACCCGCGTTGACTTATATTCCGTTGGTGCCAGCTTATATTATATACTGACCGGGCAATTCCCTTATAACGGGAAAAACTCCATGGAAATTATCCAAAAACATATCAATGATCCGGTCCCCAA
Organism: uncultured Elusimicrobium sp.; assembly: GCA_902767385.1. Classification (GTDB taxonomy): domain Bacteria; phylum Elusimicrobiota; class Elusimicrobia; order Elusimicrobiales; family Elusimicrobiaceae; genus Avelusimicrobium. The sequence goes on along the minus strand of CACXHA010000016.1, from coordinate 992 downwards.
TCCCGCTAAACTACGCCCGGACATCCCCGCTTGGTTGGCAGGAGCTATCCAAAAATTCATGAGCAAAAAACCGGAAGACCGTTTCCAAACCGCAAAGGAGGCCTACGTATATTTTCAAAAAATGCGTGCGGGGGACCGACTGCGTCTTAAAAAAGACTCTTCTATTAATTTAAGTGAAGATTCTTCTCTTAAAATTGTAAAAGAAGAGAAATTTCCAACAGACACCATCAAACAACAACGGCAAGCTGAAAAGAAGCTCAAATCTTCTTCCTCTTCCTCTAAATTGTCTATGTTGCCTTCCATAGATGCGGCGGTAGTAGTTCCCAACGCCACTCCCTCCAAAGAGGCACCGGTTTCTGTTAATTTACCGCAAGCTAACCAAACAAAGACAATAAACACCTATAGCAACCCGGCCGATTCGCCTTTGCAAGAAAAAATGAAAACGCAGCTACAAAAAATAAAAAAAATGTGGGTCAATGCTTTTGTTAAACTACCTGCATTTGCGTTATTTACGCTATTAGTATCTTACGTTACCTTCCGCCTAGGAACAATTTGTTCCGTGCATGTATTACCGCAAGATGGATTATTGCAAAACTTGATTAATCCGTTTATGGCAGAACAATATGCGCCCAATCAGCTGGTTTTTATGGCACTATCTGTTCTAATGCTTGTACTGGTATGTGCATCTGCTGCTATTAAGGAATACGCGCATGCTACGCTCTCGTTGCTGTTTTTGGTTGTAGTTTCTTATATGGCAGGATTATTCACTCCGCAAAATTCATTTTTGGATACAAGCCATATCATGCAATTTTTATTCACGCCGGAATATTACTTATGTTACCTAGTAATTGCCTTGGTGTGGGCTATCGGTTTTTGTTTCACCTATAACCGCTCAGTTCCGCAAGGCCTTCTAGGGGGGGCTTTGGTAATACTTGTAGTGGCACTAAGTTACTTAGCTCCGCACTTAAGTATTGCGCCGGCCATGGATATAC
>CACXHA010000015.1 GCA_902767385.1 uncultured Elusimicrobium sp. | reverse complement strand
TCGGTAGGATGGCTGAGCGGTCAAAAGCAACGGTCTGTAAAACCGTCGGGCTACGCCCTACGTAGGTTCGAATCCTACTCCTACCAAAAATTTAACCCCGCCTAGTGCGGGGTTAATTTTTCTCTATAAAATGTTACAATACTATATATGGAAAAACCCACCTTAACCCCCTTAATGAAACAATACTTTGCCATCCGCGAGCAAAACCCGGACATTGTGCTTTTTTTCCGCTTGGGTGATTTTTACGAAATGTTTGACGAACAAGCCCGCGAAATTAGCGGACTATTAGGGTTGACGCTTACGGCGCGTAACGGAGTGCCCATGTGCGGGATTCCTTACCATGCGGCTAACACGTATATCACCCGTTTACTGGCTGCCGGTAAAAAGATTGGAATTTGCGAACAAACTAGCTCTGTGATGGATAAAGACACCAAATTGTTTGAGCGTAAAATTGTACGCGTCATTACGCCGGGGACGTTGGTAGAAGATAGTCTATTAGATGCCAATCAAGCCAATTATCTTTTGGCTTTGGATGTAACCCCCACTGGGTGGGCGCTAGCGTGCGTAGAAGTGTCTACCGGGGAATTTTGGGTCAATCAAAATGATAAAGACCCGTCTTTAATGGGCTTAGCTGCCGCGTTAGCGGCTATAAATCCGTCGGAAATTATCGGTACGCGCGAAACCTTGGAAGCCTTACGGCAAAAAGTAATTATCCCGGGTTCTTTAACGCTTACTCCCGTCGATGCGTTTGGCGGGGAATATATTTTGCCGGCTGCGTGGCCTGCGCTTGAGGCCTGGGGGAATAAAAAACGTGCGCTAGCGTGTGCGCTTCAGGTAATAAAGTATATTCAGGCGACCGACCCGAGTGTACAAGCTACACTGATTCCTGCCTACCGGGAATTAAAGGAGTGCTTGCAAATTGATGAAAATGCCGTATCTTCCTTGGAACTGGTAGAAGGACAGGAAAGCGGACGCGCCGGAAGTTTGTGGGCCCTTTTAGACCGGACAAAAACCGCTATCGGCAGCCGCAAGCTTAAAGAATGGATTTTACATCCGCTTTTAGATGTCAACGGAATTATCCAACGTCAAAATTGTGTGGAAGCGTTTGTAAAAAATCAAGCGGCTTTGGCAGATTTAAGTGTATTATTGGAAACGATTGCCGATGTGCAGCGCATTATGACCCGTACGGCTGCAGGGACGGCTTCTCCACGAGACGTTTCAGGAATGCGTCGTTCTCTTTTAAATGTAGATGCTTTGGAACAATGGTTTGAGAGTTATCCACAGGTGGCGCCCCATTTAAACGAACAATTTGAGGCAGTTAAACCCAGTTTAAAGGAAATGGCGCGCCTTTTGTACGATGCTATTAATGAGGCCCCGCCTCTTCATATTTCTGATGGGGATGTAATCCGCAGTGGATATAACAGCGAATTAGATGAACTGCGTTCTTTAAAAACAAATTCCAATCAAACGCTGCAACAAATTTGCGAGCGCGAGCGTGCCAAAACCGGAATTAGTACTCTTAAAGTGGGGGTTAATTCTGTATATGGATATTATTTTGAAGTTACAAAATCACACTTATCAAAAGTTCCCTATGGATATGTGCGCAAGCAAACGTTAGTAAATGCGGAACGTTTTATTACCGAAGAACTTAAGCAGCTAGAAGATAAAATCATGCACGCGGAACAAAAAATTCTGCGCTTGGAATCTCATTTATTTAATCAAATCCGTTTAACGCTTTCGCAGCATATAGAAGCTTTTAAAACATTTGCGCAGGTAGTATCCGAACTGGATGTATATGAAGCATTGGCTTTGACCGCCCTGAAAGGAAATTACACAAAACCGGTTGTAGATGAAAGCACCGAGCTTTATTATGAAAACGGACGTCATCCGCTCGTGGAACAAACCTTGCCGGCAGGCAGTTTTGTGCCTAATAGTTTGCATTTAGGTACACCGCAAAACCAAATTATGCTTATTACCGGCCCCAATATGGGTGGAAAAAGTGTATATTTGAAGCAAACGGCGATTATTGTAATTTTAGCACAAATGGGCAGTTTTGTGCCGGCGCAAAATGCGCGTATTGGCCTAGTGGACCGAATTATGACACGTATTGGAGCGCATGATGCGCTTAGCCGCGGGAACTCCACCTTTATGGTGGAAATGAACGAAACCGCGCATATTTTAGCTTCCCTTACGCCGCGCAGTTTAATTTTGTTAGATGAAGTAGGGCGCGGGACCTCTACCTTTGACGGGATTTCTATTGCCTGGGCCATTGTGGAATATCTCTATAAACCAAAGGGTGGGGCAAAAGTTATTTTTGCTACGCACTATTTTGAGCTGATTGATTTGGAAAATAAATACGAACGCGTAAAAAATTTCCATGTAGAGGCCCAAGAATATAAAGACGCTCGTGGGAATAGTAAACTGGCCTTTTTGTACCAGATTAAACCGGGCGCGGCGGACCAGTCGTATGGGATTCACGTGGCGGAGCTAGCCGGATTGCCGGCTGCGTGCACATTGCGTGCGCGCAAGGTGCTTAAAGATTTAGAAGCCAAAAAAGGGGCTAAAATTTCTGTGAAAGAACGGGACATGGTCAAAGATTTATTTTCTTCGCCGATTGTGGAAGAAATTAAAATGGCAGACCCCGATAAATTGACCCCATTGGCGGCTTTGCAACTAATTTGCGAGTGGAAAAAACGAATCAATGAGTAATATTCATGTATTAGACGAAAAAACAGCCGGACAAATCGCCGCAGGCGAGGTAATTGAACGCCCTGCGGGTGTGCTCAAAGAACTGCTAGAAAACGCCATAGATGCCGGGGCTACTTCGCTGCATATTGATATTGAAGGAGCCGGCCGCTCGTTAATTCGCGTAAATGATAACGGACGAGGTATGGACGAGCAAGATTTAAAGTTAAGTGTCTTGCGTCATGCCACCAGTAAAATTGCGGTTTTTGATGATTTGGGGTCTTTGGACACGTTTGGTTTTCGCGGAGAAGCACTTTATTCGGTGGCGGCTGTTTCGCAAATGGCTATTACCAGTTGTACGGCCGGCGGAACCGGGAACCGTTTGGAGGTGCACGGCGGCAAAGTAATTTCTCAAAGCCCGGCCCCCGCTATTGAAGGTACTACGGTAGAAATACGGGATTTGTTTTATAATGTACCAGCTCGGCTTAAGTTTTTAAAAAGTGATTCTTACGAGCGTGCTTGTTTGTTAAAAGTAATAGAAGAAAGCATGCTGGCCAACTTGCACGTGGGTTACCATGTAACTATCAATGGCAGAAATGTGTATGATTTACCGGCTGAAAACGGCTCGTTTGAGAAGTCCGTAATTCATCGTGCTCGTCAAATTATGGGACCTGAAGTAGCGGACAGCTTGGTATTTAAATTCTTTGAAGGGTTAGGGCTTAAACTGTTTATCACGCCGGCGGATAAATTGGTGCGTGTGCGTGATTTACAATACATATTTGTAAACCGGCGCCCGATTGACAGTAAAACTATTCAACAGGCTGTTTACAAAGCTTATCAAAATGTACGCGGACAAAATTCCCACCCGGCTTTTTTAATTTACATGACGCTTCAACCCTCCGCGTTTGATGTAAATATCCACCCGCAAAAACGGGACGTGCGTTTTGAAGATGAACATGTGGTGTTTGCCAGCATACTTAAACATGCCGGGGAAACTATTTTTGGAAGTGCCATCCCGGTAGAAGTATCAACGAATAAAGAAACCCTTTCTTTGTCTTTGCCTAAACCCGCCCAACCAGCAGCCGAAAAACTTTTTACTTCCAAACCAATGGAGCAATTTGCCACAGAGTTTGCTGCTAAACCGGACGAAAAATCGGCCACTTTTTCCCAAAAACCGGTTAAAAAAACAGATTTATTTGCGCCTACTCCCCAAGAATTGCGCGAAAGTGAAGAACCGGCAGAATATGTGGCCCGCTCTACGGAGCCCGTAGAAAAACCGGCTTTGCAATCGCAAATACTGCCGGAAGAAGGCCCACAATGGTATCGGGGACCGTATCACTATATAGGGCAGTTGCAACGCAGTTATTTGCTATTTGAAAACCCGCAAGGGTTAGTAATTGTTGACCAACACGCAGCCCAGGAACGTGTACTTTTTGAACATTACTTAGATTTATTTGAAAAACAACAAGTGCAAGTGCAAAAACTTCTTTTTCCGGTTCATGTAGATTTGCCGCCCTCCAACGTGGAGAGTTTACTGTCTTGGAAAGAGTGGCTGCAAAAGGCCGGGTTTGAACTAGAACCCTTTTCGGCCCGCACCGTGCTCGTTAAAACCATGCCCAACGTGGTCCGCTTTAAAGAGGACGATATGAAAGCGTTTATCGTGTCGTTAGCAGGCGTGGTGGGGGACCCCTCCAAATCTACCGACGACTTAAAACGCAAAATGATTGCCATGCTTGCTTGTAAGCGGGCTATCAAGGCGCACGACGCTATTTCCGCGCAAGAGGCCGAGGCGCTTTTGGAAAACATGAAAAGATGCAAGGATGGCATGCATTGCCCGCACGGCCGCCCGGTGCTCGCGCAGCTTTCCATTGAACAAATAGGGAAACTGTTTGGTAGATAAATTTTCACTTGAGCGTATTGTCTTTATCCCCTAAAAAAGGTATCCTTTATATATATCCCTTTGTGGAGGAATTATGCCCGAAACACCCGTTTTAGAACGTGTCTTATTTTCGCAGGAACAACTAGCCCAGCGCGTAGCCGAGTTGGGCCGTCAAATTTCGGCCGATTACAAGGGTAAACTGCCGCTGTTTGTGGGTATTTTACGCGGTTGTATTCTGTTTTATAGTGACTTAATGAAACAGATTAGCATTGACTGCAATATGGATTTTATGTGTCTTTCTTCTTACTCCGGCACTAGCAGTATGGGGCAAGTGCGTACCATGTTAGACTTACGCGAGAGTATTAAAGGCCGCCACGTGGTGGTCGTGGAAGATATCGTGGATACCGGACTTACGTTGGAGTATTTAATGGCCAATTTGCAGTCTCGCGGGGCGGCCAGCTTGGAAATTTGCTGCTTGTTGGACAAACCCTGTAACCGTAAAGCGGATATTCATCCCAAATACATTGGGTTTGAAGTAGGGGACGATTTTGTAATCGGCTATGGCTTGGATTATAACGAGCTATACCGTAATTTACCTTACATTGGGGTCTTTAGAAAACAATGAAAAATAACAAACATCCAAATAACCGCCGGATTATATCCGTCGGTCAAATTGTCGGTTGGATTGCCGTATTTGTGTTAGCGGTTATTTTGTTTAACCGCCCCGGCGCCAAGCAAAGCACCTTGGATTATTCTGATTTTAAACAAAAAGTGGCCTCGGCAGAAGTATCGGATTTAACCGTTGCGCCGGAAATCATTTCTGGTTTGTATAAAGACGATAAAGGCCAATTTGTGCCTTTTAAAACTATACGCATGGCCGACCCGGATTTAGTCAAAGAGCTTTCTGCTGCTAAAATCAAATTCAAAGCCGAAAAAGACAACAGCTGGATTGGCAATGTGCTTTTCAATGTATTGTGGATCGTGCTGTTAATTGGGCTGTGGTGGTTTATCTTTTTGCGCCCGCAACGCAGCGATGGTAAAAGTGCCATGAGCTTTGCCCGCAGCAAAGCCAAAATGCAGGACCCTTCCCAACAAACGGTTACGTTTAAAGATGTGGCCGGGTGTGACGAAGCCAAAGAAGAGTTGCAAGACATTATTAAATTCTTAAAAAATCCTAAAAAATTCCAAAAATTAGGCGGCAAACTGCCTAAAGGCGTGCTGCTTTACGGAGCTCCCGGTACGGGGAAAACCTTGCTCGCCAAAGCGGTAGCGGGAGAAGCAGGCGTGGCGTTTTTCTCGGCCTCGGCTAGTGAATTTGTAGAGATGTTTGTGGGCGTGGGGGCGGCCCGCGTGCGCGATTTGTTTGACCAGGCCAAAAAGAATTCCCCTGCCATTATTTTTATTGATGAGTTAGATGCGGTCGGCCGCCGTCGTTTTGCCGGTATTGGGGGCGGACACGATGAACGCGAACAAACCTTAAACCAACTCTTAATTGAACTGGACGGCTTTGAAAGCAAACAGGGCATTATTTTGATGGCTTCTACCAACCGGCCCGACGTGTTGGACCCGGCCCTTATCCGTCCCGGACGTTTTGACCGTCACATTTCCGTTCCCGCGCCGGACTTAAAAGGCCGCGAGGAAATTTTAAAAGTGCATGCCAAAAAAGTAAAACTCAGTGACAAGGTAGATCTTAAGACCATTGCTAAGGGAACCCCCGGTTTTGTGGGGGCGGATTTGGCCAACGTGGTCAACGAAGCGGCTATTTTAGCGGCGCGCGCCGATAAAGAGGCGGTGGAAAGTTCCGATATGGACGAAGCCATTGAGCGCGTAATTGCTGGTCCACAAAAGAAAAGCCGCGTTATCTCTAAACATGAGCTGCAAGTCATTGCCGCACACGAAGTGGGCCATACCATTGTGGCACGTTTGACGGACCACTCGGACCCGGTGCACAAGGTTTCTATTATCCCGCGTGGTCAAGCGCTTGGGTACACATTGCAACTGCCGGTGGAAGATAAGTTTTTAGTCAGTAAGTCGGAATTTAAGGACCGCTTGTGTATTTTATTGGCAGGGCGCGGTGCGGAAGAGATTGTATTTGGTGAAATTACTTCCGGTGCCAGCGACGACCTTAATAAAGCAATGGCCTATGCCCGCAAAATGGTCATGGAACTGGGCATGAGTGAAAAATTGGGGCCCATTGCCCTGCCCAGCGGCGAAGGAAACGAGGTGTTTTTAGGGCGCGATATTTCTCGCCACACCACGTACTCGCCAGAGCTGGCCAAAGTTATTGATGAAGAAATTTTAAACTTAATTCGTTCGTCTTATGCGCGCGCTAAAGAAATTATTTCCACACATCGCGCTGCATTTGACAAATTGGTATCGGTGCTACTGGAAAAAGAAGTGGTAGAGGCTAAAGAAATTGACGAAATTTTAGGTCTTAAAACCCCTGAGGTAGTGCAAGAAACTCCAGCCCAACAATCTGCGGACGAATTAGCTCAGGAAGCGGTAGCTGCTAAAGAGCAGACCCCGACTGAGCAAGTTACGCAAGGTGATTTGTTTGATCTGGATAAGTAAATTCGTGCGCACGGCGCACCTAAGGAAGTGAGTATGGGAAAATATTTTGGAACGGACGGAATCCGGGCAGTTGCCGGGGAATTTCCGTTAGTGGATGATTTTATTACAAAGCTAGGCTATGTGGCACTAGGCGAGCTTAAAAACGAAGTGCCATCCAAAGATTTAAAACCGCAAGTGATTATTGCGCAAGATTCGCGTCAAAGCGGGCCGCAGATTTTAGAGGCTTTGCAGAAAGGAATCCGCGCTAGCGGGATTAACGTTATTAGTTTAGGCATTTCCACCACACCTTCGGTGGCGTACCTGGTTAAAAAAACGAGTAGTTTGTGCGGGGTGGTCATTTCCGCCAGCCACAATCCGGCCGAATTTAACGGCATTAAATTTTTCACCAATCAAGGCACCAAACTGCCGGAAACATTAGAAAATATTATTGAACAAAAAATAGAAAAATTGGGGGGCGTTCCGGCTCCTACCGGCACGTTTACCGAAGATTTTTCTTTGGTTAAACAGTATGAAGATTTTTTGATTTCAACCGTGGACGCGGATTTACTCAAAGGCACTAAAATTGTTTTAGATTGTGCCAACGGAGCCAGTTATAAAATTGCTCCCAATGTGTTTGCCGGGCTAGGTATGCACGTAACCGTTACCGGGGCCAAGCCGGACGGCACCAACATCAATAAAGACATCGGGGCCTTACACACCGGTTTTATGCAACGTCTTACCCTACGTGAGCAAGCTTTTATGGGTTTTAGTTTTGACGGTGATGCGGACCGCGTGATTGCGTCTGATGAAAAGGGCCGCCAACTAGACGGAGACAACATTATTGCCGCCAGCGCTTTGTGTATGAAACAAACCGGTACGCTCAAAAACAACAAAGCGGTCCTTACCGTTATGGCAAATTTGGGTTGTATTAATTATTTAAAAGAAAACGGCGTGGACGTAGAACTGACTACCGTAGGCGATAAGTATGTGTCGCAAGCGCTTGAAAAAGACAATCTTTCCATAGGCGGGGAAACATCCGGTCATATTATTTTCCGCGATTTTGCCAATACGGGGGACGGAATTTTGTCTGCGCTACAATTTTTACAATTTGTGAAAAAATCGGGCAAACCTGCCAGTTGGTTTTTGGACCAATGGCAAAAATACCCCAGCCAGCTAAAAGCGGTGGCTGTATCTTCTAAACCTCCGCTGGAGAGTTTGGACGGATTCTTGCCCGGTGTGGCTAAAATTGAAGAAACCATGCACGGCAAAGGACGTGTAGTAGTGCGTTATAGCGGTACCGAGCCCAAACTGCGTATCTTAGTAGAAGGGCAAGAAAAAGAAATGGTAGAGCGCGTACTCAAAGAAGTGGAGACTTTGTACCAACAAAAAACGGAGGTACGTAAATGACTTTAAAATTAGGTGTCAATATTGATCATGTGGCTACTTTGCGTGAGGCGCGCCGGGCTACCCGCCCCGACCCGCTGGATGCGGGTGCGATTGCGCTGTCCGCGGGGGCAGATTATGTGGTAGTGCACTTGCGTAAAGACCAGCGTCATATCAATCAAAAAGATGTAGCCGCTTTATGCAAATTGTTTCCCAAACAAATTCATTTGGAGTGTTCTTGTAGTGAGTTTTGTCAAAAAGCAGCCTTAAAATGCAAGCCGCACTCTGTTTGCATTGTGCCGGAACTTCCCGGTGAAATTACCACTACGGGCGGACTCAAATTTACGCCGATTGTGCAAAGACAATTATTTAAGATGATAGACCAGTTGCACAAAAAAAATATCAAAGTCAGTTTATTTGTAGATCCCTGCGCGGCAGATTTACGTATGGCGGCTAAATTAGGGGCGGACATTGTGGAACTTTGCACCGCTGCCTATAGCCAAGCCAAAACGATGCCCCTACGTAAAAAATGTTTGCAAGAGTTGGCTCTGTCTGCTTTGCTTGCCAAGGAGTTAGGACTGGAAGTACACGCCGGGCATGGGCTTGATTACCATAACGTGCTAGCTGTAGCAGATATTGGTGAATTTAGTTGTATGAACATTGGCTTTGCCATTATTGCCCGTTCCTTATTTACCGGGCTACCGTCCGCTGTGGAAGAAATGAAAAACTTGTTATAAGAGGTTTTTATGTGTGGGATTATTGGATATGTAGGCAAAAATAACAGTACCCCTTATATTATAGACGGACTTAAGAAACTGGAGTACCGCGGTTATGATTCTGCCGGGATTGCTATTTTACAAAACCAAAAAGTAGTAACGGTGCGTGCGGTAGGCAAAGTGGCGGAATTGGAAAAAGCAGCTTTGCAAGTAAACCCACAGGGTACTACGGGGATTGGACATACGCGTTGGGCCACGCATGGCAAACCCAGCGAAGAAAATTCCCACCCGCACCGCGATTGTTCCGGAGAAGTGATTGTAGTGCACAACGGAATTATTGAAAATTACCTCACGCTACGCGACAAGTTGACCCAATTAGGGCACCGTTTCCAAAGCCAAACCGATACGGAAGTAATTGCTCACTTAATTGAAGAAAATTTAAAACATGTTCGTGCTGCTAGCGACGAAGAAAAACTTTTAAAAGCGGTGCAAAAAACCAATACACAAATTGTCGGTGCTTTTGCCATTGGGGTAATGTGGTCGCATACGCCGGGGATGCTCATCGGCGTTAAAACCCAAAGCCCGCTGGTCGTAGGATTGGGTAAAAAAGAGAATTTTTTGGCTTCCGATGTTCCTGCTTTTTTGCAACATACCAACAAAGCACTTTTCTTAGAAGACGGCGAAATTGTTATTTTGCGTACAAACGGCGTTACGTTATTAGATGCAAGCGGAAAAGAAAAGAAAGTAAAAGCTACTAAAATTTCGTGGGATCAAAAAACAGCCGAAAAAGGCGGTTATGCCCACTTTATGATTAAGGAAATTTACGATCAGCCGCAAGCGTTGGAAGACACGTTGCGTACTGCCATGACGGATTTTACCAAGCTTTTGGGCAGCGATAATAAAACCTTACGCAAATTACGTAATATCCATATTATTGCCTGTGGAACGGCGTATCATGCGGGGTTAGTGGCTAAATATTATTTGGAGCAATTAGCCGGAATCCCTACTAGTGTAGATCTAGCCAGTGAATACAAATACCGCACAATTCCTCCCTTTGAAAATACATTGGCAATTGCCATTAGCCAATCGGGCGAAACGGCGGATACAATTGGTGCCATTAAAAAAGCCAAAAAATTGGGTTTTTCTACGTTGGCCATTTGTAATGTGCTCGGATCCACATTAACCCGCGTATGTGACGGCACTTTCTTTACGCATTGCGGGCCGGAAATTAGTGTGGCGTCTACCAAAGCGTTCACCAGCCAAATTACGGCACTTTTTGCTTTGGCACTTTCGTTAGGCAAAGCCAACGGACACACCAGCGAGGGCGATTTTGAAAAATACGCTAAAGCGCTAGTGCGTTTGCCCAAAGATATGGCGCAAGCTGTCAAAATGGAATATGATGTGCGCCATTTAACGCGTAAGATTTATAAAGCGGACCGTTTTATTTTCTTAGGCCGCAATGTCAATTTTCCAATTGCGCTGGAAGGAGCTCTTAAATTAAAAGAAGTTTCTTACCGCAGCGCCGAAGGGTTTGCCGCTGGGGAAATTAAACATGGGCCCATTTCTATTATTGATAAAGGGACCCCGGTGTTTATGCTTATGCCGGAGGGGGACTTGTTTGAGAAAATGCTTTCTGCCTGTCAGGAATGTCGTGCCCGCGGTGCGTATGTAGTAGCCATTACTACCAAAGGTGGCGAAAAACAAGCCAAAGATGTATCCGATAAGGTATTTATAGTTCCTCAAGCGAGTGATTTGTTGCAGCCCATTTTGAATGTAGTACCACTCCAATTTTTAGCCTATTGGATTGCCAAACGTTTAGGTTGTGATATTGACCAGCCGCGCAATTTGGCTAAAAGTGTAACGGTGGAATAACCCGGGAAAGGGGGGTTATGACAACTTTAATTACTTCGCCCCAAGTCCATAAATGGTTACCTAAACGCCCGCAAACGGCCCACAAAGGCAGTTTCGGCCGAGTGTTGGTAGTGGCGGGTTCCCGCTCTATGTGCGGGGCCGGTTTTTTGTGCGCCCAAAGTGCTTTGACCGTAGGAGCGGGCCTGGTGTACTGGGCATTGCCGCAAAGCATGCAACCTGCTTTTGCGGCCGCTTTGCCCGAAGTGATTACCCTTCCGTTACCAGAAAATGTTGCCGGTGAAATTGATGAAAGCGCGTGGGAAAAAATTCCGGAAATTTGTGAAAAATTTAACCCTTCCTTGGCAGTAGTCGGGCCCGGTATGGGGCAAAGTCCGCTGTTACCGGTATTACTTCAAAACCTTTCTTTGCCCATTATTGTAGATGCGGATGCTCTAAATGCTTTGGCACGTGTGCCCGGTTGGACGCAACAATGGCCTACCGAACGGCCCGCTATTTTTACACCACACGCGGCTGAATTGGCACGTCTATTAAATAGTGCGCTTACCACACAAGAAGCCATCCGCCAAGCCCAAGTGGCGGAACTAGCCCGACTGACGGGAAATGTTTGTTTAGCAAAAGGGGCACATACGCTTATTTGCACCCAAGAAACTCTTTTTGAAAATACCACCGGCGGCCCTTGTTTGGCCAAAGGCGGTAGTGGGGACGTGCTATCGGGTATGATTGCCGGTTTATGGGCGCAACTGGGCAATGCCGAAGGGTTCTCTACCCAAACAGCTCTGCAAGCTGCTGTATGCGGCACGTTTTTGCATGGGTTGGCAGGCGATTTGGCAGCCCAAAAGTTGGGGGAATATAGTGTTTTGGCACGTGATGTTATTACTTTTATTCCTCAAGCTTTTAAACAACTTGGGGAGCTTGCATGAGTACTATTTTGCACATTATTCTGGGCAGCATTTTGGGAGTAACGTTTATTATACTGACCGTAGTAGTTTTTTGCAAAAGAGCTGCTAAAAAAATGTTACATCCAAAGGCCAAGCGTAAGCCCTTGTGTGCCTGGCCGGACCAATTCGGTTTAAAATATGAAAACGTTTCTTTTAGAACGGCTGACGGCATTACACTAAAAGGTTGGTGGATTCCAGCAGAAGATTCTGTCAAAACGATAATTTTAATGCATGGTTGGGGTATGAATCGTTCGGCGATTTTGCCTCACACCTGTTTTTTGCGGGATTTAGGATATAATTTATTTTATTTTGATTTTCGTGCGTTGGGGGAAAGCGGCGGAGATATGAGTTCCATTGGTTATTTGGAACTTAAAGATGTACGTGCCGCCATTACGTTTTTAAAAGAGAAATATCCTACCCAATGTCAAAAAATCGGGTTATACGGGATTTCCTTGGGTGGTATGGTTGCTTTGGGGGAAACGGCCCGCAATCCGCAAATTGCGTGTGTAGTGGCGGAAGCTCCGTACTACTCTTTCCGGCGGGTAGTGTCGCGTTGGGCGTGGATTCATTATCATTTACCTTATTTTCCGTTACTGCCTGTTATGTTACACTATGTTCGGCGCGAACTCAAAGCCAATCCAGAGCGGTATAGCCCTAAATATACCATTTCTAAAATTGCGCCGCGTCCGCTATTTATTATTCATGGGCGGTACGATAATTTAGTGCCGGCAGCCCATGCGCGACGCTTATACCGCGAGGCCGGCGAGCCTAAAAGTTTGTGGTTAGTTCCCGATGCTAAGCATGATAAATGCGGCGAGGTTGGTGGATTTTCTTACAAACAAAAACTGGCAGATTTTTTTCGCACTTACCTGTAGTTAATTGTTTTTGATTTAAACAGAAAGTAGCACCCCGTTGCAGAGATGCCACTTTACGTATTGGGTAGAAAGTCTTAAAGAATTAATGCAATTAGTTATGTAACAAATAAAACACAACAATTACCACAGCTAAAAGCCAGCGGTAATATACAAACACATTAAAGCTATGCGTTTTAATGTATTTCATAAGCCCGCCGATTACTAATAGCCCGCCTATAAATGCGCTAAAAAACCCCCAAAATAAAGGGGCGTTAAAATCTGCCAAAGAAAGTTTGGTTACTTCCAACAGGGCAGCTCCCGCGATGATAGGGGTGGAAAGTAAGAACGATAACCGGGCCGAAGCTTGACGGGACATCCCTAAAAATAAGGCCGCCGTAATAGTGATTCCACTACGTGATACGCCAGGCATAATGGCTAGTGCTTGGGCACAACCCACCAAAAATACCGTCATAAACGGAACGGTAAAAATATCCGGGTCGCCTTTTTGAGCACCGGTTTGTTTGTCGGCAATCCACAATAAGCAGGCAAATCCGGCTAAACAAGCGGCAATTAAAAGCGGGTTTCTAAATGTGTTTTCGGCCCAATCGTTAAATAATACCCCTGCCAAACCTGCCGGGATAGTAGCGGCCGCTAAATACCACAACATACGCCCGTCTTTGGATTTAGGTTTGGATAACCCGTTTTTGATGAGTACTACCCAATCATTAGCAAAATAAATCAAAACAGCCAATAAGGTAGCGGCATGTAACATAACGTCAAAAGCAAGGCCTTGATAGACTTGCCCGCGGAAATAGGGCAGTAATACCAAGTGGGCAGAACTGGAAATAGGTAAAAATTCTCCCAGCGCTTGTACTAAACCTAATAATATGGCATCAAAAATACTCATAACAAAAACTCCAATACAGTTTGATAATATGTTCCTAAAATGTAATAATACAAGTACTCTTTATTTTACTATTTTTCAATGCTTATATGAAGAAGTTATATTACGCTCATTATCCTGCATTGCAAGCGTGTTTTGTCCGGTTTGTGCGTGAACACCGGGCGGATCCGTTAGATAAATGGCTGGTGGTATCCGCTTCCTCGTGGATGGCACAGAGTTTGCAAACCTGCTTAGCTCGGGAGCAGGGAACCTTGGCAAACATACACTTTGTAACAGCTTCTTCCTTGGTAAGCCGGCTGGATAGCGAAGTTCCCGGACAAACCCTTCCGCTTTTACCACAAAACCATGTACGGGATTTTTTAATTGAGCAAATTTTATGCACTCCGGGTTTAGAACGCTACCCTTTGTCAGTTGGGTTAGTGCAAACCGTAAAGAGTGCCTTGCGTGATTTGGCCGATTCATTAGCAGACCCTGCTGTATTGGAAGAACATTGGCATAGTATGCCCGATTTTGTACTAGAGCAAGACGGTGGGCGTTTTGAGTGGCTTATTAAGGTGTATAAGGCCTACTGTGAAAAAGAAAACCAGTTGCCGGGGTACCGTTCCTACCAACAAGCTTTTGAGCGTGCGTTAAATCAGGTGGAAAAATCTTCTTATTTGCGTAGTTTTTCCCATATTCTTATTTACGGATTTTATGATATGCCGGGCCGGCAATGGGAGCTATTGTCTCGCGTGCGTGGCGCGTATCCGGTAACGGTGTTTGCCCCGTATGCCAAACATCCGGCGTATCAATTTGCACAAAAATTTTTTGAGACCAACTGGATGAGCGTTCCCGGAGCGGAAAATGCCGAGGTGCCCTTTACCGGGGCTTTGGGGCGTAGTGCGCAGTATTTATTTTCGACCGGGGGGAGTGCGCCGAATACACAAGTACAAATTACGAGTGTCCCTGATATTAGCGGTTCCGTATTTTATGCGGCTAAAGAAATTTTAAAACTTATTTCTAAAGGGGCAGCTACCCGGGATATTGCGGTTATTGTACGCACGTTAGCTCCGTACCAAGAGGAAATCCGCCGGGTATTTAAAAACAACTGCTTGCCATTAGATGCCTCATTTTCCTATCCGTTTACTCATTATGCGCTAGGAAATTTCATTTTGAATTTGTTGAATTTGGCCGCCAATGGGTTTGTGCGGGAAAAGGTTTTGGCTATTTTTTCTTCTCCCTATTTTAAGAATAAAGACAAAGCGGCTTGGAGTCGTTTGGTGCGCAAGAGTGCGGTGCAACGTGATTTGTCGCAATGGGACGATTTGCTAGATGATACGCACAGCGTTACCCCCGCTTTAAAGCAGTGGCTTTTCCAAACCGCACAAACGTTGCAATCTTTTGAAGCTATCCAATCTTGGGAAACGGGAATCGCTAAAATTTGGGAGTTTTTACAAACCCAAATGGATGTTACTTGTTTGCAGGGGAAAGACACAGAAATTTTGGACGCTGTACAAGAAACACTTGCGCAAATGAAAGAATATCAAGCCATACGAAAGAAAAGCCGGGAAGGGGAATTGTTGCGGCAAACCGTAGAGGCACTTAATGAGCTTTCATTTAACGAGGTGGAAAGTATACGCGGTGGAATTACGGTAACAGATGCCTTGCGTGCCCGCGGGCTTAGTTTTAAGTATGTATTTTTGTTGGGGCTCAACGACCGGGAATTTCCGCTTATTACGCCGGAAGACCCCATTTTGCGGGATTATTATCGTGTGCTATTGCGAGATACGTTAGGGTATTGGATTAACCCCAGTTTAGACCGCGGCGAAGAAGAAAAATTGCTTTTTTACAATGCTGTGACTACTGCACAAAATTATTTGTACGTTACGTATGCCCGTTATGAAGCAGACGAGAAACCGGCGATTCCGTCTGTTTATGTGGCGGAACTGGCGCGGGTGTGTGAACTGAATTTACAGGCGGCAGATGCGCCCCGGGTAAGTGGGCGTATGGGGGAGCGTTTGTCTGCGTGCGAGACTTCCTTCTTAACGCCGCAAGAGTTATCCTATCAAATGGTTTTACGTCCGCAATCGGTAGAAAATTTCCGTCAGGCAGGTTTATTGGATGCGGCAAAGTTGCGGTCTTTAACCTCGGCCCGCGCGTTAGTAACCTTAGGGGAATTGGGGCCTTATGATGGGGTACTTTCAAATGCTTCGGCTCTATTTAAACGGCAAAATACGCGTGGTTTTTCTCCTTCGGCTTTAGAAGAGCTGGGGCAGTGCCCTTTGAAATATTTTTTTAACCGGGTCTTATATCTAGGGCAGCCCGAAGAACCCGCTAGCCGCTGTGAGTTGGCGGCAAACACACAAGGCACTTTATATCACCAAGTGTTACAAGATTTTTATCAAACACTTTATCAAAAAAAGCTCACGCATAATTTGTTTGATGAGGCAGCTGCGCATTATTTGGCAGAAAGTTTTGATAAGTTTTATAATATTTCTTCGTATAAGAATTTTGGGATTTATCCGGTAGTATGGGAGCTGATTTTAGAAAATTTAAAACACACGTTAACTGCTTTTGTTCAACAAGACCTCAAAAATTTAGGTACGTTTACGCCTACTTTTTTTGAACAGGAAGTTTCGTCGGATTTGGGCCCGGAGTTGCCCCTTAAATTACGAGGGATTATAGACCGTATTGATGTAAATACGAATTCCAAACAATTTTATGTGGTGGATTATAAATCCACCCGCAAATCTACCCGCTTAACCGAAGATATTTTTACACAGCTTATATTGCAACCATTTGTATATGTATTATTGGCCCATACCATACAGGAATTGGTAGATTATACTTCGGCTGGATCTTGCTTGTTAACAATTGCCAAATACAAAAAAACAGAGTTGTCTACGCAAGATTTTGGGAATATCTATAAGCGGGTCTGTGCGTTGCTGGTTCAGTTGGCGCGCCAAATCCAAAACGGTATATTTTTTATGAATCCTTCGGATAAGTGTCGGTATTGCCCGTATGGCCTGTTGTGCCGCAAAGATGCTTTTAAACCGCTTTTGCGGGCGCGCAAGAGTAAACCGTTTGCAAAGTTGGAGGAGGTGCGTCGTGCTGCGTGAAGAAAGTCGTTTGCAAGCGCAAACTTTATTAGGCACTAATCTGGTAATAGAAGCAGGGGCGGGAACCGGAAAGACTACCTTGCTTATTGACCGTTTGTGTTTGTGTGTGATTGCGCAAGGAGTTCCTGTAGAAAAAGTGGTTGCCCTTACTTTTACCGAGAAAGCCGCGGCCGAAATTAAAACCCGTTTTTTGTTTAAATTGCAGCAAGTTTCCCAAGCCATTAGCAACAAAACGTATGACCGTACGTTGGAATTGCTGCGTACCCATTTTGCGGTAAAAGACAGCGATTTGTCCGCCCGCGCCGAGCAAGCATTGGCCCGTTTAGACCGGGCGTGTATAGGAACGATTCATAGTTTTTGTGCCGAAATTTTAAAAATGTTCCCGTTAGAAGCGGGATTATCTCCTCACGCTCAAATTGATACGGGTTATCGGGAAGCTCAACTGTTTGAATCTTCTTGGAATCGGTTTTTAGATGCGCAATTAGGAACGCAGGCTACGCACAAAGAACAATGGAAACAACTATTAGCCCACTTCTCGTTGGAAGATTTAAAAGCATTTGCCCAACTTTTAAGTGCGGTTAAACCGGTGGAATATGATTATTATGCACACAGACGGTTGCTGGCAAATGAGTGCGCGCAAAAAGCGCAACGTTTGGAAGAATTATATGCCGCTTATATGCCGCCCGGCAAAAAACCGCGCAATTTAGAAAAAGCTTTATTGTGGGCTGCCCAGTCTTTAAAAAATACGCAAATTTTCTTGCAAGGAACTTCCGCCACTGCGCAAGAAGAGCTCTGCCCCGCGCCCAATTGGTGTAAAGATTGGGACGCGGAAGATTTTGAGCAGGCACGCGGACTTATTGAATTTGCTCAGCAAGTAACGGTGCAAAAACAACAGTTATTTTTGGCGGCCTATGAACTGATCAGTCCGTTGGCTCAAGAGTTGCGGCGTGCTTATGAGCAGGAGGGACTACTGAGTTTTGATGAGCTTATTATTAAAACACGCAATTTGCTACAAAACAACTTGTATGTGCGCCGGGTACTCAAAGAAAAATTTAGTGTTTTATTTGTAGATGAATTTCAGGATACCGATCCGGTGCAAGGGGAATTACTACTGTTTTTGGCCGAGCAGAAACAGGGGACGGCTTCTTCGTGGCAGGAAGTAAAACTGGAGCCGGGTAAATTGTTTGTAGTAGGGGATCCCAAACAATCTATTTATCGTTTCCGCGGGGCGGACATTACTGCGTATGAACTTTTTACAGATTTGATTTTAAAACAAGGGGGCCAAAAGTGTTTCTTGCAAAATAATTTCCGCAGCACCCCTGAAATTATAGAAGTAGCCAATCAAGTTTGCTCGCGCGCCATGGTGCAACAAGCCGCTTTCCAGCCGGCTTACGTTCCTATTTTTACGGATCAAGCAGCCGTCGTAGATTCGGTGGAGTGGTTATTTATTACGTCGCCCCAAGAACAGGCCCCCGGCGCGGACGATTTCCGCCACAACCAAGCGGAGCAAATAGCCCGGTGGATTAAAGAGCAAGTAGGACACATGGTGTTAAAAGATGGGCGCGTGCTGACGTATCAAGATATTGCGCTTTTAACGCGCGTGGGGACAACCTCGCGCATTTATACGGACGCCTTGCGCCGTCATGGAATTCCTTTTAACACGCAGGCCGATAAAGATTTCTTCCGAAAGCAAGAAATTAATGATTTGTTGCTGCTATTACATGTAGTGGCGGACCCGGATGACTGCATCGCGTGGGCGGGGGTGTTGCGTAGTCCGTTGGGCGGACTTACGGACCAGGAACTTTATGAAGTAACTCAGGTGGGGCCGCTAACATTGCAAGGGTTGCTTGCCAATCCGCTTACTGCGTTGCTTGCGCAAAAAATTCAATATTTTCATCAATTAGCCGGCCGAATTTCTTTGCATGAACTTATAGAGAAAATTTTTGATGAAACTTTTTTCTTACCGGGTGTGGTGGCCGCCTATGAACAAGAACGCAGTTTGGCTTATTTACAACAATTTGCTTCCTTGGTGCAACAATATTCCGGCGAATTATCTACCTTTTTAACAGAAATTAAAAAACGCCTCAGCCAGACTCCCGATATGTTTTTTTTACCGCCGGCGGACGAATCGGCCGATGCCGTTTCTATGCTGACGGTGCATCGTTCTAAAGGGTTGGAATTTCCGGTAGTTATTTTGGCAGATCTGTCCCGTAAAGAAACGGGCGGAAATGTACAACCTCCGGATCATCTGTTTTCGTGGCAGCACCAAATGTATGGGTTGCGTGTGGGAAAAATAAGGGATGTCAATTTGGCTTTTTTGGAAGAAGAACAAAAAAAGCATAGCTGTTGCGAAGAAGTCCGTATTTTGTACGTAGCTTTAACGCGTGCCAAAGAAAAATTGCTTTTGGTGGCGGACGGCCGCGTCGGCGGTGAGAAAGGTGCCGCTCCTTTTGTATCGGCGGGCCTATACCCACAGCCAGGGATTGAACAGTTGGTTTTGGCGGATTCTAATTTAAAATTGCCGGTGCGTTATGTGCCCTATTTCCCGCCTAGTGAATTTATCTATCAGCCGGGTTCCCAAGCCGCGCAGGCGCTACCTGCCTTGGGAGATTTGACCCGGTGGAGCAAAGAGTATCAAACGCGCTTGCAACGGTATGAGGAGCTACAACATACCGCGCAAAAACATGCTCCTAGCGAAGGGGATACCGCGTTGCTTGCTGTGCAGCAGCGGCAAGCGGCCGAACTGGGTAACGTGTGTCACCGGGCGTTGGAACTGATGCTGACTACGCCTACGCAAACAGTGGACGGCGCGTGTGAACAAGCCGTTCAAATGTTGGGTGCTTACGATCGGGCGCAAGAGGCGTGTGCGCTACTAAATCCATTTATAAAGAGCGATATGTTTGCACAAATTCGTGCGGGCCAAGTGCTTGCCTGCGAAATGCCCTTTACGAGATTGCTGGCAGATGGAACCCCGCAAACCGGACGGATAGACGTTGTGTTGAAGACTTCGCAAGGGATTTGGATTATTGACTATAAAACCGATCAAGTTGCTACGGGTAAAGAGCAGGAATTATTTGAGGAAAAATATAAGGAGCAACTAAGGGCATACCGTCAAGCGGCGGAGCAACTTTTCCCGGAACAAAAGGTGCGGGTAAGTGCGGTATTTATCCGCACGTTTGCGGCGGTAGAGGCATAAAAGTTACAATATTTAAAAGGAGAAATTATGTTTGATAAATTAGGACAACTTAAAGATTTGTGGAAGTTAAAAGGCCAAATGGAAGAAATGAAAAAACGTTTGGACGCGATGGTCATTAAAGCACAAGGCCCCAAACATTGGGTAGAAATAACGATGAACGGCTCTATGGAAGTAAAAGAGGTGGTGGTCAGCGCGCAAGCGAAGCAAGCTACCGAGGCCGAACTGGGCGAAGAAATTAAAGCCGCATTTAATAAAGCCATCCGCGATACGCAAATGATGGCCGCCCAAGCTATGGGAAGTAATTTCGGGATTCCCAATGCTTAATTCTTATAAAAATAAAACCATAGCCGTATTTGGGGTGTCGCAAGATCCGTCCAAATACGGCTATAAAATTTTTCACACGCTTACCCAAAAGGGTTTTCAAGTTTATGGAATTAACCCCAAAGGAGGTGAGGTGGACGGCAAGCCGTTGTATGTTTCTTTGACGGACATACCGATTGCGATTGAGGTGGCAATTATGGTAATTCCGCCGACCGCCTTACTTAGTGCCGTAGAAGCATGCAAAAATAAAGGGGTTCAGGAAATTTGGTTTCAACCCGGCGCGCAAGAGGACAATGCCTTTGTGATGGCTACCGCGGCAGGGATAAGAGCTGTGAATGCGTGTTTTATGGCGGAAAACGGACTTTGGTAATATGCTTACACGCGGCCTGGGGAAAACACAATTACAAGTATCTGCGGTTGGCCTGGGCGGCTGGGCCTTGGGCGGTGGGACGGATTGGGGACCTACCGAATTTTCCGACGTGCAACGCACGATAGACGCGGCTTTGCATAACGGCGTAAATTTAATTGATACAGCCCCCATTTACGCAACTAGCGAAGAAGTAATCGGTCGCGCTCTTGCCGGCAAACGCAGTCAAGTCATCTTATCTACCAAATGCGGACTTGTGAAAAACGACTCGTGGACCGACCATGATTTACGGCCCGAAACTATTTCTAAACAATTAGAAAATTCACTACGCAATTTGCGAACCGATTACCTGGATATATATTTGATTCATTATTTAGATCCGCAAGTGCCCTGGCAAAATGTGTTGGAAACCTTAAACGCTTGTAAGCAACGGGGTAAAGTTCGGCATATCGGGGTTTGCAATGTGTCGGCGGACGTGTTAGAACAAATGGCCCAAACGGGTACTATTTCCTGCGTGCAGCAAGAGCTGTCTTTATTGCACCCGCAGCGCGGGCAAGAAGTATTGGATATTTGTTGCAAACATCAGTTAGGGTTTATGGCGTATGGCAGTTTGTGCGGCGGAATTTTAAGCGGCAAATACCACCAAACCCCTAATTTGCGCCGGGCAGATGCACGCAACTATTTTTATAAATGCTATCGGGGCGAAAATTTTGAACACGCCCAGCAAACAGTGGCGCGTATCAAACAGGTTGCTGCCCGACGGGAAATTTTGCCCGCGCAAGTGGCTTTGGCGTGGGTGCTGGCCCAACCGGGAGTGACGTGCGCGTTGGCCGGGGCGCGTAATGCCGAGCAAATGGTGTGTAATGCGCGTGCGGCGGAAATTCAATTAATTGCCGAGGATTTATGCAACTTAGCGAAATAGAAAATTACATTACCCGCTTGTTGCCCAAATTAGGGATTAATAAACAACGCGAACTCGTCCGCTTGGTGTATGAAATTGCTAAACGGGACGAAAGAAATCCCGAAGAAATTTTGCCGTTTGAAAAAAACTTAAATTTTGAAAGTGCCAAAAAAAGATTGTTGCAGCAACGTTACCCGGTTAATTTTAAGATGGCGCGCAAAGACCAATTTTATTTACCTAAGTTAGATTTGGACCCTGCTCAAGAAGCCGATTTAACGCCCCGCCCTTTCTCACCCCAAACGGTTTATATAGAAACTTCCGTCAAAAATACGCCGCTTGCCCAACGCGTGCGCCGGGCGTTCCCGCACGCGGAGTTTAAAGAAACAGACGGCAAAACCCAAGTAGGCAGTCCAAACTTTTCCAAACGTTTGGACACGCTGCTTATCCACCGGGAAAAATACGATTTTTTAAAACCTTGCCCATGTAGTTGTGGGTCGGCCGGGTGCGGATACAATTTAATCAATTTGGGGTTTGGTTGCCGCTTTGAGTGTGAGTATTGTTTCTTGCAGCAATACCAAAACTTACACGCGGTGTTACTGCCTGCCAATGTAGATGAATTTTTAGCCAAGATTGACGGAGCCAAATTTCGTACCGGGTTGTTTGACCGCCCGCGTATCGGCAGCGGAGAGTTTACCGATTCGCTTGTGTTTGATGATTTAACGCAGTATTCCGCGCAAATTGTTCCGTTTTTCCGCGTTCGTCCGCACTTGCAGTTTGAGTTTAAAACCAAAAGTGTGAATATCGCCGGTTTATTGGCTGTGGGCGGATGTGAAAATGTCGTGGTATCGTGGTCGGTCAATGCGGCGCCTATTACCAATTTAGTGGAACATTTTACACCAAATTTAACCGCCCGGCTGCAAGCCGCGTGTGAAGTGGCGCGCGCCGGGTACCGCCTGGGTTTTCACTTTGACCCGGTTGTTATTTACAACGGCTACCAACAAGATTATGCCCGCACCGTTGAAGAAATGGCACACACGCTCCCGCACGATAAAATTGCGTGGATTAGTGTGGGAACGTTGCGTTTTAGCCGGGAACTTAAAAAACGTATTGAAACGCGTTTTCCGCAAAACCACATTTTAGACGGCGAGTTTTTGTTAGATTTTGACGGCAAAATGCGCTATAGTGACGCGCAGCGCTTGGAAGCCTACCGCTTTTT
>CACXHA010000014.1 GCA_902767385.1 uncultured Elusimicrobium sp. | reverse complement strand
TCAACTAAACCTGCCAAAGAAACCAAAACTGCCAAGGCTGTCAAAGCCTCCCCGGCAGCCAAGACAGAAACCACCCCCGTCGTTGAACCGGCGGCAGAAAAAACTACTTGCCCGGCCCAAAACCAACGTCCGGCCCGCGCTACTAATAATCGTCCGCAGCCGCGGCAGTTTACTAACAACACACAACCGGCCCGCCAACCCAACGGTGCTAAAGTATTAGACGCGCGCGAACTTAATAAACTTAGCGTTGCGGAACTTACCAAGTTGGCCTTAAATTATAATTTAGAGGACATTTCCGGCCTGCGCAAACAGGAACTCATTGGCCGCATTATGACGATTCAGGCCAAACAAAACGGTTCTGTGTACGGCGGCGGCGTGCTGGAAATTTTACCCGACGGCTTTGGGTTTTTACGCTCGGAAGAGAACAACTATCTATCCAGTGGTGATGATATTTATGTTTCTCCCTCGCAAATCAAACGCTTTGGCCTGCGCCGCGGGGATACTATTGAAGGCCTCATCCGCCCGCCCAAAGATAACGAACGCTACTTCGCTATGCTCCAAGTGCAAAAAGTCAACGGTGTGGAGACGGACAAAATTTACAACCGCCCGTTGTTTGAAAACTTAACTCCTTTGCACCCCAACGAACGCTTTACCTTAGAAACTGATAAAAACGCCATTACCCAACGTGTAATAGATATGATTGCTCCTATTGGCAAAGGTCAGCGTGCGCTTATCGTGGCCCCGCCCAAAAGCGGTAAGACCATGATTTTGCAAGCCATTGCCCACTCCATTGCGGAAAATTACAAAGACGCCGTTTTAATGGTGCTTTTAATTGACGAACGCCCCGAAGAAGTAACCGATATGAGTCGCAGCGTCAAAGGGGAAGTAGTGGCCTCTACGTTTGACGAACCGGCCGACCGCCACGTACAAGTGGCCGAAATGGTGCTTAATAAAGCCAAACGCTTGGCCGAACAAGGCAAAGATGTTGTTATTTTATTGGACTCCATTACCCGCTTGGCCCGCGCTTACAACACAGTGGCTCCGTCTTCGGGCCGCGTGCTTACCGGCGGTTTGGAAGCTACTTCTTTGCAAAAGCCTAAACGCTTTTTGGGGGCCGCGCGCAAGATTGAAGAGGGAGGTTCGCTTACCATTATTGCTACTGCCATTGTGGAAACCGGCAGCCGCATGGACGAAGTTATTTTTGAAGAGTTCAAAGGTACCGGTAATAGCGAACTTACGCTGGATCGCAAACTTTCCGAGCGCCGCATTTTCCCGGCGGTGGACATCAACCGCAGCTCTACGCGCAAAGAAAACTTGCTCCTTAGTGAGGACGAACTTAACAAAGTGTGGATCATGCGCAAGGTGCTCGCTCCGCTCAGCTCTGTGGACGCGATGACCATGCTTTTGTCTAAGTTATCGGCTACTAAATCCAATAAAGACTTCTTTAAACAAATGGAAGTCAACGCGTTTTAGTAAGACGGCAAATTGGAGCTTGTTTCCAATTTGCCGCCAGATATGCTATAATAAACTATAAGATTTTTAAAGGAAGACACGAAAATGAAAGAAAAAATACATCCTACTTATGAATTCGTAGAAGTGGTTTGTGCCTGTGGTCATAAATTTACCACCCGCTCTACGGCCAAAAACTTAAAGCTGGACATTTGCTCCGCTTGCCACCCTTTCTTTACCGGTAAACAAAAATTACTGGATACCGAAGGTATGGTAGAAAAATTCAACAAACGCTTTGCCAAGACGGAAGGTAAAACTTTGGTCCGCAAACCCAAAACCGAAGTCAAAGCCAAAGCCAAACTTAAAAAACCGGTTGCCAAAAAAGTAGCCGTCAAAAAACCGGTTAAAAAAGCCGCCAAGGCCGAAAAAGCAGCCCCCAAAGCTGAAAAGGCCGAAGCTAAAGCTAAATAGCAACGCTTTGTAAAAAGAGCAGACAACCGTAAGGTGTCTGCTCTTTTTATATTATAGGAAACTCTTATGGATACCTCAAAATACGCACAAGAATTTGCCACGTTGGAAAAAGACCTTTACTCCGGTAATTTATCCGGGGCAGAACTGGCTAAAAAAGCCAAACGCCACGCTTTTTTAAAACCCATTATTGAAAAAGAAAACGAAATTGCCCAAACCCAAAAATCCATCGCCGATGACCGCGCGCTTATTGAAGCCGGCGAAGATAAAGATTTAGTCAAAATGGCTGCTGATGAACTGGCCGAGTTGGAAGCCAAACTCCCGCAGCTTCAAAAAGAACTGCGTATTTTAGTCATCCCGCCGGACCCGAACGATTCCAAAAACATTTATTTGGAAATCCGCCCCGGTGCGGGGGGAGATGAATCGGCCTTGTTTGCGGCCGAACTTTTGCGCGTGTATCAGCACTTTGCCCAAACCAAAGGTTGGACGACCGAAATTTTGGAGTTTACTCCCACCGGTCTTAAAGGTTGCAAATATGTCAGCATGTTTATTAAGGGCGACGGCGCTTATTCCTGGCTGCGTACCGAGGCTGGCACACACCGCGTACAACGCGTGCCGGATACGGAAACTTCGGGCCGCGTGCACACTTCCACCGTTACGGTAGCTATCATGCCCGAAGCCGAAGAAATTGATATTGAAATCCGCCCCGAAGATTTAGAGCTGGAAACTTCCCGCGCCGGCGGTCATGGCGGTCAAAACGTAAACAAGGTAGAAACGGCTGTGCGTATCTTGCATAAACCTACCGGCATTGTGGTCTCCTGCCGCGAAGAACGCCACCAGGGTGCCAACCGCGAAAAAGCCCTGGCCATGCTTCGTGCCAAGCTCTACCAAATTGAAGAAGAAAAACGTAACAAAGAAATTTACGATGAGCGCAAAAGCCAAGTAGGCACGGGAGACCGTTCGGAAAAAATCCGCACCTACAACTTCCCGCAAAGCCGCGTAACCGATCACCGCACCAATATTTCTTACCACAATCTTTTAGAAATTATGGAAGGAAACATTGAGCAAATCTTGACCGATTTACGCACCTACCGCGTAGAACAAAAACTCAAAAATCTGCAAATCTAATGACGATTCTTGCCCTTTTAGAGCACGCCCAACAACGTTTGTCTACCGCTGGTAGTGATGAGCCGCACGCCAATAGTGAGTGGCTACTTGCGCACGTGCTGAACGTTACGCGCACGTGGGTACTGGCCAACGGCGGTTTTGAAGTTTCCGCTAAAGACGAAGCCCGTTTTAACGAGTTACTGGCCCGCAAAGAACAAGGTGAACCTCTTTCTCATATTATCGGCTTACAACCCTTTTGCGGACTAGATATTATTGTCACGCCCGACGTACTTACCCCGCGCCCGGAAACGGAAGATCTGGTAGAAAAAGCCGCCGCTCATTTTGATAAAAAAGGCCGCTATACTTTTTTGGATATGTGCACCGGCAGCGGGTGCATTGCCGTAGCTTTAGCGGTTAAGTTTCCCAACGCGCGCGTACTGGCGGTGGATATTTCGCCAAAAGCGTTGCAAGTGGCGCAGCAAAATATCAAAAAACATAAACTGCAAGAGCGCGTACAACTTTTACAAAGCAACTTGTGGGAAAATGTAATGGGCACGTTTGATTTAATTATTGCCAACCCGCCCTATATCCCCACGCAAAATTTGGACGGTCTCACGCGCGAAGTCAAGCACGAGCCGCGCCTGGCACTAGACGGCGGCCCGGACGGATACGAAGTGACACGCCCTTTATGTGAGGCCGCTGATAGCTTTTTAGCTCCCGGCGGTTTACTGGCGTTGGAGTTGGATGACGGACAACCTTGGCCGTTGGCACGCGGTCTAGCTGAAATCGGCTGGAAAACCGACGTCAAAAAAGATATATTTAACGTAGAGCGGTTTGTGTTCGCTACTCGTAACTAAGGGGATTTTTAT
>CACXHA010000013.1 GCA_902767385.1 uncultured Elusimicrobium sp. | reverse complement strand
TGCACTATGCGCGCCGTATTCTGGGTTATACAAACTCTGCACCTGGGCGGGTTGAGCGTGGAATTTACCCGTTACGGTGGGACGTAAGACGTAGCTGACCCGTACCGTTCCGGCGGGCAAGCGGTTAATAAAGTAGTTGGTTTGCGCGTCGCGTACTTCGCGGTACATGGAAACCGGGTTCCACGTCCAACCGCTAGTGAGGTCGGCACTTTCAAAACCGGCGGGTTTGGGGTCAGTAAGCAGCACATATTCAAAGGCGCTATCCGTAGTGAGGGTTAGTTGCACTTCTACCTCGTCGCCTACTTTAATTTCTTCCAGTTCTTTTACCGGGCGCAATTTTTGTACGCCGTCTTGCGTAAAGCGTACGAAGTAATTACGCGTGACGTTGATTACTCCTTTAGGAGAGGCTTTGGCCTGGGCGGTTGTATAGATTACATTGAGAGAGGCAAAATCGGTCATTTTGCCTTGTTTAGTAACCGTAGCCGTATACGCGGAGGGTGTAATTTGGGGCGCTTGTTTGGTCCAACGTAAATCTTCGGTCCAATCAAAAGGTTCAAAGGTGCGCGTTTGCTGCGTGCCCGCCCAACGAATTTGATAGGTGGACGTAGAAGACAACGCACCTTTTGTTTGCATAACGTCCAATAACACAAATAGGGCTTTGGCGGCTGCCGACGGATTTTGCCAACTGGTTACCTGGCGGTTAAACAACAACCATTGGACCATGGGATCAATGAGCTCACTTTCCGGACGGATTTCCAAGAGCGTTTTTAAGGTAGCGGTTTGAGTAGTCAACGTGTCTTGATACCATACCCAGCTTTGTGCTTCCGGTGCGAAATAAGTTCCCGTTAACGGGTTGTGTTTTACACGCGCCAACACTTTGTCCAAGTACTGGTTTGCTTTTACATCATCGCCTAACCGGTGATAAACGGTAGCGGCGTAAATTTGCCCCAGCGGCGTCATAAACCGGGCTTGTTGGTCGGCATAATCTGCCCATTTTTGAATATAGGGCTTGGCGGCGGCAGTTTGAGCCCAGTTTGCCGGGAAGGCCGAGAGCGTATAAGCGGCATATAATGCATGCGCTACTGTACTTGCCGAGCCGGTTTTATCTTCTTTGAGTTGTTGTTCAATGCGCGGCACAATATAGGCGAGTGCTTTTTCCACATTTTTTTGCGGAACCGGGGCGTTAAACATAACGGCTTGGCTAAAAGCTTCCAATGCGCGCAACGTTAAATACGTATCTTCCGGGCCGCCCGCAAACCAACTAAAAGATCCGTTTGCGTTTTGGAATTTGAGCACGTTTTGACGTTCTTGTTCCAATCGTTTAGAAACAATGTTATCATCAAACAAATTAATGATATTGGCAGCCGTTTGCCCTTGCGAAAGTTGCAACCAGGGCGTTTGCTCCAGTAATGTTAAACGCAGCGGGTCGGTTTCGTCCCAGGAGGGAGTTAAGGTAGTGCGAGGCAGTTTTTTAACGGCCGTTTTTAATTGCGGATAGGTGTTATAAAACGTATGTACCACTGCTAACGGCACATAGCGATTGAGCGAAGAAACCAAATCTTTGTACGGCGAGGCAAGCAGATGAGGCATGGTGTTTAGTACCGAAAGCGCCAACGTGGGGTGTACCTGCAACGCGGCCAGTTCGGTCTGGGCGTCCGTCACGTCTTCCAATTCGGTAATTTTAAGGGTGTTTGTGCCGTTTTTGAGTGCCGTATGGGCGGACGCTAACAAGCGCGAACGCGCCGGGAAAACGGGCAACGTGCGTTGTTCGCCGTCGCTATCCGCAGCGGTGCGGGCTACGGCGGTAATTTCATATAAACCGGGCAGATTAGGCGCGGTTACTTCCCATTGTGCGTAGGCGGTAGAATTGGCAGCTACCGTTACATGTTGGGTGGGGACGGAAAGTTCAAAATCAGCCGCTTTGTCCAGTTTGTTTTGTTGGATTGACAAAGTGACTGGTACGGTGATTTTGTGGTTTGTGCTGTTGGTAACAGAGACTTGTAAAACACCTTTGTCTCCTTCCCGGTAAAAGCGCGGCAAGCGCAGTTGTACCATAAAATCTTTACGCGTAATAGTGCTTAAATTAAAGGTGCCCAGTTCCACATTTTTAGTGAATACGTATCCTAAAATATTCCACGTAGTAACGCTTTGCGGAAGTGTAAAGTGTATGGCCGCTTTTCCGCCGTTTACAGGCAGTTGCGCGTTAAAATACGCTGTTTCGGCAAAGTCCGTACGGACGGTTTGCTTTTCAGAGTCATCATCCATGGACAAATCTTGAACACTTTCTTCAGTTTCAACAGCAGCAAAAGAGAGAGTATCGGCACTATCTAACATTGCTGCGCCGTTTGAAAGAGCTTTTGCCGAGGCAAAAGCAGCTTGCGGAGCGGCTGCCATTTCCATCCTGGCACCTGCAGAACGTGCAATACCGTAAGATTTATAGTACAGGGGCCTCATTTGTAAATTCAGGGTAGGAAGTTGAGGCGGTTCCTGCCAGTTATGAGGGGTATTGCCGTCAAAGACGGTAATGTTATTAAAAGGCAAATGGCTGTTTTGTATGCCCGGGAAAGAAGCGCGTTGGGCAAATAAACTTTCTAAACTAAACGGATTTTGTTTCTTGGCATAGTAATCTAACGATTTGTCATAGACCGCAACGCTGGCTTGTGCATTTACTGGAGCATTTTGAGCATTTTTAGCGGTCAAATTCCAGGTTACATTTTGCCCGGGTTTGACAACTTCGGGTGTATTAACCTGGACGGTGAGTTTTTGGTTATCAAACGGCACAATCAGCGTAGTGTTGCCTTGATAAAATTGATATCCGCTTGCCCCAAACCAACCGACGGTCAGTCCGCCGCGATTTTCTTGCGTGACGGGATATTCGTATATACTTGCTTTTCCGGGCAGTAGTTCGGTGGCGGTTAAAAATTCTCCTTTTTGAAATACTTCGACACGTTTAGAACCGTTTAACCGACTTGCCCCCAGTAATATGCGGGCCGTTTCCCCCGGATAATAGGTGCTATGTTGAGCCAGGGTAAGCGCGGGGAGATTTAAGTTGCAATGGGCGGAAGCTACCACAAAAATAATAGATTGTTCTTCCGCATCTTGCGCTTTTAACGTCAAACGGTAAATACCTTCTTGGGTAGCGGGCAAAGAAAGCGGCTGTGCTCCCGGTGTTTTGAAAGTAAGAATTTGGGTGGTTACGCTAGCTACCTCTTTAGCCTGTTGATACCAGGTGTCCAAATTTTTCCCTTCCGCGTTTGGCGCATCTTGCACGCGGCTAATACGTGCCGTAACGGCCCCGGTAATGGGTTTCCCGTCGGCATTGGTGAGGGTAATATCCGCTAATTTGGTGGACTTGTTGGCATCATAAAAGCCTTGTGCCATTTCCACTTTAAACAGGCGCGCATAGCGGTTTACTTTGTACGTGCGCGAGGTTTCAATCACGCGCCCCGTTTCATCATATACTTCGGCCCGCACCGTATATTGGGAGGCGGTTTCGTCTTTCTCTTTAATTTGCGGGGTAAAAGTTACATTGAATAATCCTTGTCCGTCGGTTTTTGTTTCGCCTTGTGCAATTAGTTCGGGGGCAGCAAAATCCCAGTTGCGCCACCAGTAAAAAGGTGGCACATAGCGTTGGCGCATGACGGTATATTTTACCGTAGCTTCTTGTAACGGCAGACCGGTGTAGTACGTGGCCACCCCTTGCAGGGTAGCTTTTTGGTTGTAAGCCAGGGGAGCTAGCGGCTCTTTAAGGGTGATTTCGTAATCCGGGCGTTTATATTCTTCCACTTGAAAAGAGTGGTAGGTGTGAAAAGTTTGCGTTTGAATTTTGCTGCTTACATCAACGGAAAAATGCCCTAGCATGACGTCTTTTTCGTCGGGGAGTGTGAATTGCGTTTGCATGGTGCCAAACGCATTAAGCGTGGCCTGAACTTGATAAATTTGTTTGCCTGATGCGTTACGAACTTGGACTTGTACGTTTTTTTCAGGTAATACTTGTAAGCCGCGCGGCGTAGTTTGGAAAGCTTGTACGGATAAATAAACTTTTTGTCCGGGGCGGTAAATAGCGCGGTCGGTTTGGGCGAACAAACGTACGGGGTCATTGTTATAAAAATGGAAATACGTAGCGCGGGGCGAGAACGCGGTATCTTTTCCTTTTTGAGCCCACACGTCCACAAAGTGCGAACTATTTTTTTGAGTCCCCACTTCTACCGTACGTTTTAGGTGGGCGGTCCCTTCGGTATCGGTACGTAAGATTTCGTGCGTTCCCTTCCAGGTAGTAATTAAGTCTAGGTCTGTCTTAGGCAAGGGTTGGCCGGTTTTTAAATCTACGGTATAGAAATGGAAAACTTCCGGGTGATAAGTACGTTCTTTTGCGTTTAAGGTCCAGACGTAATTGTCGGGGTTATCTTGGATAGCGGCGGTTACAAATAAGGCCAAATCTGTTACGTTAATGACCATTGCAGTAACGGGGGCCTGGGCGGTATTAAAAACAGAATTGTGGCTTGTTAACACCACATAAAATCCTTTTTGTAATGCGGGCAGCGTTAAGGTTGTTTTATTTTCAAAATAAGGTTTGGGATACGTGATGGACGCCTGCGCCGTTTGGTAGGTTTTGGCGGAAGATAATAAACTTTTTACATGGGGCTCACTTAATTGGGTTAAATCGTTCCACTCGTTGAGTACGCGCCCGTTGTGTTGCCCTTTGTAAAACTGTTCTAATTCCGCTTTGGTTACCGGATATATACGTGCATAAAGTTGGGGGACATTGCGGACGGTTAATTCTAACTGCGGTTTGGCCGGATCTAAAGCGGGGGGGATAGAATTGTAAGAAATTTCTTTTTGGGTAATGCGCTCTATCAGTTCATCACATTGTTGGGTGTAGTAAGATTTGGCAAGCGATTTAACCGCGTATTTACAAACGTCCAAAGCTTGAGCGCGGTCTTCTTTGGCAAAGAGAAATTGAGCCGTTTGGTAAGCGGCATAAGATTTTCCGTAATCGGCAGCAGGGGTAGCCAAATAACCTTTTAATTTGTTCCATAAGCCACCTGCTTTTTGGTATCCGCTCAATGCGTAAAGTTGGGTAAGAGCCGTTTTTTGCGCTTTTTCTTTGTTTGTAATTTCAAACAGATAAGATTTGTCAAAAGGAAGCAAAATATAGTCCGTTTGCCAAAAAATGCGGGCATTTTGACGGCCGGTCCCTTCTAATAAATAGCCGGTTTGTAACAGTTCGGCCCATTGGTTGGCTAAATTCTTTTTAGCCGAAACAGGTTTTGCCGCTCCTTCCAAATAGGTGCGTGCTTCGGTTTGAAGCAAGGGTATTTCGGTACGGTTTAACCCTTGTGTCCAACGTTGCAAGACAAAATCAAACAAAGTGGCAATTCTTCGGGTGTCTGTATCTTTTAAATTTAGCCACAACGTTTCCTGTTCAATTGGGGCTTTAACAAGATCGTTGCGCAAAGCCCAGAGTGCTTGATAATCCTTTTGTATTTGTTCGTTCCATTGTTCGCGGGACCATTGTTCCAGGTCGTTGCTGTTTTCTATTTCACGTGTTTGTAAAAGACGACGGTATTGATTGGCTATTTGCCCGGCTATTTGCGTGCGGTAAAGCAAAAAACGAGCTTTCCACAACGTGTTTTCCGGCAGCGGAAACCCAAACATAGTTTTAGCGGCATTTAGATATTCCCCTTGGCTGTATTGGCAAGCGGCCAAACGTAATTGCGCTTGGTAAAGGGTATTGCCGGTGGCAGTTTTTATAATTTCTTCGTATTGTTTTTGGGCAGAGGCAAAATCTCCGTCGTTATAAAATTTTTCGGCGTCTGAAAACCCTTGCGCTTGCAAAAGCAGAGCGGCACACAACGTGATTAAACTAAATAGATATTTTTTCATAAATTCTCCTTCTATTTATTATAAAAAATATGAGAGTATTTAGGGACGCAAAAAAGGCCCGTTTTACCGGGCCCTTGCGCGACAAAGAAACACACAAAATTAGATAAAAATTACATTTTTTCCGGTGCGCTTACGCCAATAAACTCGAGGCCTTTTTTAATCCGTTCGGCTACCCGCTGACAGATAAATAAGCGGCTCATAGTAAGGTCTGGGCGTTGTTCGTCCACAATGCGGCAATTGTCGTAAAAAGCGTGGAATAGGCCTGCCAGCTCTACCAAATAGGTGGTTAAATGGTGGGGGCTTAAATCGGCTATGCAGCTTTCAAGCACCGGCTTAAACCATACCAGTTTAAGTAGCAGCGCACGCTCTTGTGGGGTTAAGGGCGTTTGGGCCGTTTTGGCTTCGGGGAGTCCTTTTTCTTTGGCGGCCTCAAAAATAGAGCAAATACGCGCATGGACGTACTGTACGTAGAAAACCGGGTTTTCGTTGGTGCGCTTTTTGGCAAGGTCCATATCAAAAAGCATGTGCGCATTGGGCGTGCGGCTGGCAAAGAAGAACCGGCATACATCGGTTCCTACGTCGTCCATCAATTCGCGCAACGTAATAAAGTGGCCCGCACGTTTGGACATTTTGACCGGTTCGCCATGTTCAATTAAGTGAACCAATTGGTGGATAATCGGTACAAAAGTTTTTTCATCGTGGCCTAAAGCGTGTACGGCGGCTTTCATACGCGGTACATAACCGTGGTGGTCGGCCCCTAAAATGTCAATTAAAGTGGTATAGCCGCGGTCATATTTGCTTTTGTGATAGGCAATATCGGCCATAAAATACGTCGGGCGGCCGTCTTTGCGCACTAGCACGCGGTCTTTATCGTCTTGTGCTTCTTCATCTTGCGTGGAACCGAACCAAACGGCGCCTTCTTTTTCATAGGTGTATCCTTTCTCGGTTAAAAAAGCGACGGCCTTTTTGGGGGCATCTTCTTTGTGCAGGTCCGATTCGCGGAACCAACGTGTAAAATCTACATGAAAATCTTTCATGTCCTGCTGTTGCGTTTTTAATAATTCTTCCATGGCCCAACGTCCGTAATCTTCTTCGGGCAAATCAGCCGGGATACGCTTGGCTAATTCCACGAGGTAAGAACCATGATACCCGTTTTCCGGCGGTTCTTTTCCTTCTTTACGGGCCTTTAAACTAACGGCCAATAGTTCTGCCTGGTTGCCGGCATCATTAACGTAGTATTCGCTATCGCACGCATAACCTAACGCGCGGTGAATTTTAACTAAACTATCGCCTAAACTGGCTCCACGGCCGCTGGCTACATGCAAAGGGCCGGTGGGGTTAGCAGATACAAATTCAATCAAAATATGTTGTTTGTTTTGTTCGTTGGCGCGGTCTTTAATACGACGGTCTGCCGCCACATCGATAATAAATTTGTCTTCCAGTTTTAAATTGATAAATCCGGGGGCAATAGCGGTGGCACTGGCCACTCCGGTTACTTCAGTAATTACTTTACAGGCTTCTTGCGCAATGGCTAAAGGATTTTTATGGAGTTTTTTGGCGGCTGCCATAGCCCATACAAGCGAAATATCCGCCCCGGTGTGGGCAGGAGCGGGGGCAAAGGTAACGGCGGGCAAATCTTGGTCTTTGAAATACTCGGCATTAGCGAGTTTAAGGGTAATATCTCGTTTTAGTTTTTCTAACATAGTTATTTCTTCTTGGTAGTTTTAATAGATTTTTTAGCGGTTTTTTTGACGGTTGCTTTCTTTTTGGCAACCAGCTTTTTTGTGGCCGTTTTTTTAGCAATTTTCTTGGCCGCAGGTTTTTTAGCCGTTTTGCGGGCAATTGTTTTTTTAGTGGCGGTTTTCTTGGAGGTGGGTTTGGTATAGTCAATAATATCCCCAAAGCTAAAGATTTTATCCAGTGCATAAAAATCACGCGCTTCTTGGGTCATAATGTGCACCAAAAAGCTTCCGTAATCGCTCACGCGCCACTGCAAGCTATCCGCACCGTCCCGGTTGGTTTTATAAACACCGATTTCTTTTAATTTTTTGCTGATTTCTTCTTCCACCGCTTCCAAATGAGGTTTAGAAGTAGCGGTCATAATCATCACAAAGTCACACAAAGAGGAAAGCCCCTTTAAGTCTATTACTTGGATATTTTCGGCCTTTTTTTCATCTGCCAGGCGAGCAGCTAAACAAACCAGTTCTTTTGTATTCATAAATTTCTCTCTTTTTAGCATAGCATTTTACAAGGGCATTTGGAAATCTTTACCTAGCACAATACGGCTATCGCAAATGGCGGTGGAAGACTTTTCCGATCGAATTTCTCCGTTTAGGCCGATTGCTCGGCTGATTTGGGTTACCTGTACCAACTTGCCGCTGTAGTCGATAATAAAAGAATTGTCCTGCAAAGAAGGATAATTGCCGGTATCAATAACGTCTACGCGCAGTAACCCTTTGTTGCTTTGTTCGCGCAAATATTGTTTAAGTTCCGAGGCAATTCCCCGTTTGCCCGAGGCGTTGAGTATTTCCACAACAAGCGGTTTATCGGCCATTTGACGGGAGGATAAATTTAACTCCGGTTTAGAGATGGATTCTTCTTTGGGGGCGTGTTTACCTTTTTTCTTGGTTGTTACAGGTTGCTCTACTGCAAAATCGGTAGCGGTCAGGTAGGGAAGTTCCAAAGAAAGGGCCACCCACTCAGCGGGGTTTAAATTGGTGCGCTTTTGTATTAGAGCATTTACGTATTCGCGCACATAATTCCATAGCGGAGCTAGGTTAAAACGCCAAGAAATCAAGTTTTGTTTAAATTGTGCCCAAAAAAGGTCTTGGTCTGTTTCTTGCGGAACAAAAAAACGGTCATATTCTCCATTAAAACAAATTTCTTTCTTTTCAAGGGAACAAGAGGACATCGTTACTACGCTTTTGCGGGTAACCGGGTTGTAGGCAAAGCGCATGGCAGGATGAGTGAATAGAACAATTCGTACCGGCCCTTCTGTACGCGCGGCCATCGTTTGCACCGTTTTGGAGGTGTATTGCGCCCAAAACGCAACGCCTACCAGTGCCAACATCACCAGCAGTAATAGCCGGCCGATTAGTTTTCTTGTTTGATAAGATGGTTCCATAAGTCAATCCCTAAAGGGCAGAGCCATTTTTGCGAATCAATGGTAAATAAAAGTTTCCGGTTAGCCGCATAGCGAAGTGCTTTGTCCAGGTCCTGCAGCGCAAGTGTGCGGATTACAAACGCATCTTTGTATTTGCGGTCTTTGGAAGAAATATCAGCTACAAATAACATTTTGGAAAGTGTGCTCATGTGCAAGCTGCCTAACGTATGTTCGGCAATCGCGTCTAGAATTTCTTTGTCGTGAATCCCGAACTGGTTTTTAGCTAGCCAACGCGACACAAAACTATGCAAAAGTTGCGGTTCCATGCGGCAAATATCTTCAAAAAACGGTACTTTAATCTTGTGTTCTTTACAAAAAGCAATCAGTTCCTCGGCACTCATGCCTTTGCCGGCGTCGTGCAAGATGCCGGCTTTGACGGCAGATTCCACGTTAATGGCGTAAATATCGCTAAACGCCGCCGCCATTTCCGCCACGTTTTTAACGTGCAAATAGCGTTTGGGTTTTAAGTGTCCTTTCAGCCAGTCGTGCACGTCTAGTCCGTAGAGTTTGTTTTTACGGATGGTAGGTGCAATAGAGGGGGGAACGGTATCGGGAATATCCCCGCAGGCCAAAATGTGCGCGCGCACGCGGCTGGAAGATAATTTGGGGAAGAATCCGGGTAAAAAGATATGCGGGAACGTGGCTGGGTTTTCGTCATATCCTTTGCGTTTGCCGGCTACTACTACGGCGTTTTCAAAAATATAAGAGGGGTTTTTCCAGTTGTGTAAATCGTTTAAACAATCGGTTCCTACCAGGAGAAAAATTTCTGGGTTTTCATAACGTTTTTTTAGGTATTGAACCAACTGATAAGTGTAGGTTTTACCGCCCTGTTTTAGCTCGTAATCGTCAAAGACAATGTTTTTCCCGGCTCCTTTAAAAGCTTGTTTAAGCATAGTCATACGCAAGCGGAAGGGCGTAGGGGATTTGGCTTTAAAGGGGGAGTGGTAGGCGGGCACAATATGGGCCACGTCGGGCGCAATGGTTTTCATCGCACGCCGAAACAATGCCACATGGCCTTTGTGAACGGGGTCAAAACTGCCCCCAAATACAAGCACCTTCATATTCTTATTATACCAGTTTTGACAAGTATTGGGCCAGTTCCCAGGCCTGCGTGAGTGAACGCTCCATAAAACTGTATTCCCAACGTCCGTAACGCCCGGCGCAAAAACAGTTTTCTTCTTCCAGCGCGTTTAGTAAGCCGGGCACAATTTCGGCCCGCTTTCTATTGAAAATGACGTAAGCGTGCGGAATCGTTTGCCAAGCAGAAAACAGTTTCACGTCGTCATCAGTAACAATTCCTTTTTGATGTAGCCCGTCCCAAATGAGTTGCTCGGTGTGTGCCGTGGTAGGGGGGAGCCCGGGCAGTTCAATATAAAAAAGTGAAGTATTTTCTTCCGGCACGCTACTTGGTGCAAAACTGCTTGTTAGCCCCACGCGGTAGAACGGTTGGGCATTATCAGGGCAGTAGATCCAACTAAATTTTTCTACCGTGCGCGCAATCGCCAAATGATACACCGTTACTGGGCGTGCTTCTAATTGCAAGATAGCACGTTTTAAATCTTCATGCCCTTCCAGTAAATTAACCAGTTGTGGTAAAGGGATTGTGCTCACTAAATTTTCAAAACGAATTTGCTCGTCATTAATCCGCGCGGTTTTGGTTTGCAAATTAATTTGAGTAACCGGGGCATGGGTGCGCACGTTTTTAACGTGCTTTGCCAACGCTTCTATTAACGCCCCGCAACCGCCTTGTTTGGGATAATAAAACGTAGCATTATAGCCTTGTGGCGCGGTAGGTTGTTGCGCGGCGCTTTGCACAATTTCCTGACGGTTTGGGGCAGGCACAAACGGGCCGCACCAATCACAGGTAAGCTGTGCAAGCGGACGCCCCCAAAGTTTTTCGTTATACGGGCGGAAAAAAGCTTCATAGAGCGTGTGACCGAAAGATTTAATACACCACTCTTCAAAATTTTCTGGGGCGTGCGGGTCGTTTTGCAATTGGTTAAGTTCTTCCAAGCAAAGCGCGCGCAGTTCGGGGTGTAAGGCCCATAAATTAGTTTGAAACGGATACGGTACCCGCATACCATTGGTGTAAATCCAGGCGTTGCGCTTATGCGAAACTAGATTATTTCCCAGTAATTGTTTAACAAGCGTTTTACCTAATTGAGTATGCAAATGGAGTAAATGCCCACCGTGGTCAAAGTGGTATCCGTTTGAAAAGGTGGTGGCACAAAGACCGCCTAAATGGTCTGTGGCCTCGGCTACTAAGTAATGGGAGTTGTCTTGTTGCTCTAGTGCGTAGGCGGTGGTCAATCCGGTGAGTCCGCCACCGATAATTAGTGTTTGCACGCGGGTAGTTTTTGTAGAAGCCATAGCAAAAACATTCCTCCCATTAGTAAGCTAATAAGCACCAACCCCGGTGTGTATGTGGGAGCCATGTACGTCAAAAAATAGGCAAAACTGTTGCATAAAACGCCGCCGGCGGCAAAAAATACCAAAACATACATGTTGGAAAAATGAAAATCGTTTTTTAACCGCAAGGCCAGGTGATCAGGGCTGCCTTTTAATGGGTTTTTCCCTTGTAAAATACGTGCCATACTTACAAATGCGGTATCCAAAAGTGGCACCGCGGCTATAAACAGCGGGGCGGCATAGCCGAAGGGATTGATTTGAGAATATTGGGTCCCCATAGAAACGGCGGCTATAAAAAAACCCAAAAACGTAGAGCCGCTATCGCCTAAAAAAATCTTTTTTTGCGTATGATTATGTGGCCAAAACGCCAGGCACGCCCCCAAAAGCGCTACGGCGGCAAAATTGACGTACCACAGTTCGCCCGGCAAGGAAATAAGCAGCAGTCCGGCGGCGCAAATAACCGCTTGGCTTACACAAAGTCCGTCAGCAATATCCAATAAATTAAATGCATTAGTTAGTGCCAAAAGCCACAAAAAGGTAAGCGCATAATTAAGCCACGCTAGGGGAAATACTTGTATGTATACATCATAGGTAATCAGCGTAGCACAAGCAACCACTTGCACGAGTAAACGTAGATAAATAGGGAGCCCTTTTGGTTTACGTAAATCGTCTAGCAACCCCAGGGCAAAAATTAGCGTGCCGGCCCCCAAAATACCGCGTAAACTATGCAACGTTCCAGTTGGAAAATTAGTAATAAAGCGAATTAAAATTAAGCTGAACAGCGTTCCCGCAAAAATGGCGCACCCACCTAACATGGGCACTGCTTGTGCGTGGGTTTTAAGCCCTCCGGGAATATCGGTCAAATAACGGCCTAACGTGCGCCGCAACAACGGCAAACTGATCGTTGTAATCAGGCTAGCACCTAGAAAGGCAATGAAATAAAGGACAAGTAACTCCATAAACAGTTATAATAAAACTATGCTTAAACAAATTTTAACATTTTCTTGTGCATGCTTGCTTTGCGCGTGTGCTACGGTGGGGGTAAAACAAATTCCGCCGCAGGTACGCAACCTTAAAAAGGTAAATTTCTTTGCCGAGGGGAAAACCCAGGCTGCTTTTAAAGTGACTGGAACGATGGACGGCATGATGACCGACGGGGTAGTAACCATCAAAAAAATAGGGGACGAAGATTTTGAAGTAACCTTGCTTACCGGCGGATTTTATAAGGTAATGGACGCGCTTGTCAGCCCGGAAGGGGTGGCGTACCGCTACTTATTTAAGGACGTAGATAATGCACTGGTGCGTGGGCGCATTACGCAGTTGTTAGATTTATTGTTATCAAATCCGGGTACATATTCGGGGATAAATACCAAAAACGGTCAAACGCGCGTTACGTACAAGGGCCCGCGTGCCAAAGCGGTTTTTATCTATGAGGGTGAGGGCGTTTATCCGGTAGCCGCCCGTACCGTTACCACCTTAAATAGTGCCGATTTAACATACGGCGATTATATGCCCCTTTCTGCGGACGGTACGGTGGCTGTTCCGCACGAGCTCACTTATAAAGACGGCAAAATCTTGCTGGAATTGCAACTGATTAGCTTGCGATAAATTTTCACCCATAAAAACACCCCTGCAACGCGTTTGCAGGGGTGTTTTTAATTCGGAGTTAAATTATTCTACCGAATAATTATTTCGCCTCGGCGGCCGGGGTTTCGGCTTCGGCGGTTTGGCCTTCAGCGTCGGTAGCACCGGTCGTTTTTTTAAGTTCTTGCAAGCGGGCAGCTTTGCCGGAGAGCTTGGTCAAGTAGTTGAGTTTAGCACGGCGCACTTTACCTACTTTGAGTACCTCAATGCTGTCCACGCGGGGGGAGTGAATCGGGAAAATACGTTCCACACCCACACCAAAGGAGATTTTGCGTACGGTGAAAGTTTCACCGATGCCGCTTCCTTTACGGGCAATCACAACGCCGTCAAAAGCTTGCAAGCGTTCGTTATCGCCTTCTACTACTTTTACTTTTACGCGGACCGTATCGCCCGCTTTAAAAACCGGGATATTGGTTTTTAAGTTGTGTTTAATATCACTAATGTTCATAAATTTTACTTCCTCCGAATATTTTTCTTTCGGCCCGCCGGCTTTGGTTGAGAGGCGTTTTCAAGCAAATCAGGCCGAAACTTCTTTGTAATTTCTAAAGCTTGTGCGTGTTGCCACG
>CACXHA010000012.1 GCA_902767385.1 uncultured Elusimicrobium sp. | reverse complement strand
CCAATTTCATTGTGAGGGATTTCAATATCTTGGCGATTGACAATAAAATCATCATTTTCTCGTAGTTTAACCGCTGCCGCACGCAAGCGTTCCAGGGGACGTGTAATGGGAATAATCACTAAATAACTGACAACCCCCACAAACAACAACATCACGCCCGCTACCCATACTACATCCCATGACGAAAAGTGAAAAATACCGTCCATAAATAATTGCAAAGGCAAACTGGCGGCTTGAAATACATAAATACGCCAATCCACTTCTGGTACACGCGCAATAGAAACTAATATGTTGTTCTTGCTAACTAACGAAACTTCCCCATTATCATTTCCCTTTAATTTTTCATCTATTGCACGCAAAGTTCGATGTAATTGGTCCATATCGGAAGACGTCAACCCTCCCGGGGCCCCATTGTAAGAAAGAAGATCTCCTTGCCGAGAAACCAACACCGCGTCCATATCCAGTGGATACGCTTGCAATAACGACTTACTGATATCTTCCACATACAGTGCACTTGCCAATACCCCCGTAACGGTTGGATCATCTACCTTACGGTGCAGCGGAACGGCTAGCCAAACAAACGGGATATTCCCCTCAAAAAATACATCACTCACAAACTTATTCCCCTCCAAACAGGACTGCTGCATCTGTTGTAAAACTTGGGAATAATCCCTTTGTTTTGGAATAGCACCCGTATCAAATATTTTTTTCCCTTTGGCAGAAAACACGGCTACATAAAACAAAGCGGGATGGCGAAGGCGTAAATAATCTAAATCTTCTTGGCTAATTAGAGGATAACTTCCAAAATCGGTATGTAAATCTGCAAATTCCGCCAATAATTGCTCTTTAATGGCTAAGGCATTACGTACGGTAGAAGCCAATCGAACCGCTATCATTTGTTGTTTTTGCAATAGTTCATTGGTAAGCAAATGACTATTGGTGCGCATAATACGGTAACCGATGAAGAGTACAGGCACTATAGAAATAAGACTTAGTACCAACACCGCTTTTACAAACAAACCTTGAAAAAATTTTATTTTCATTTTGTTTACCGTTTATGCGCAAAATTAAAACAGCTTTTTGCAAAATAGGGGCGGAGCTCAAAGCCCAGCCCCTATGCTTAAAAACTTTTTGTTATTAGCAGCTACCGGCCGGAGCTTGGGCAGCAGCGCCACCACCTAGGGCACGACTCGGATTCAAGAAAGAGAAGCCATCAATTTGCGCAGCCCCGCCAAAATCGGTCTGCACTTTGCCTTCCCACAAGAAGGTAGGAGAAGCACTGATTCCATATTGTTTTCCATATTCGGCTTCCGCTTTTAAAAGTTCCAATCCTTCGGTATCAAATTTCTTCATAATTTTGTTCGGGTTGATACCTACTTCCTTCATGGCCTTATCCCAACGGCTGGAGTGGTAATTTTTGTTGCGTACCGACAAGTATTGCCAAAACTTGGTAGGATAGTATTTAGCAATGAGCAATTGGCGGACATCTTCTTCCCATTCACCCGCACCATGCAAGCTAGAAAAACCGTTTTGAGGGTCATAGCTTACAATATAGCGGACTTTCACCATTTTATCCATGGGGAAATCGCCTCTTTTTTTAGCTTCAATGATAGCGTTTTCTGCCATTACACCGTAAGGACATTGGGACATAACAAACACTTCCATCAAGTCAGGTTTTGCTTCCGGATTGGTGTATACCCCCATTTGTGTTTGGTGCGTTAGTACAATATAATCCGGTGTTTCTTGGATAATACCACGTTTCACATCCGGGGCCATTTTTGTATTAACAGCTTTTGTTTTCTTAAGCAAATAAACGGGCAAGAAACTATAGTCTAAATTAGACATCGTAGGATTTTGCATAGCTTGCATAGGGCTGATTTTGGTAACCACCGGTTCCATACCTAAATAGTTAGCCAATCCGTTGGTTAACCGAGGATCCTCTTTCCCGGCATCATATTCCCCGGATTCTATAATAATCATCTCTACTTTCTCTTTTTTAGAGTTATTTTTTTTAGTGGTTTGCGCCATTAAACCAGGAATAGCTAACAAACCAATTAGCATCATAACAACTAGTTTTTTCATTGATTTTCTCCTTTATTTATCTT
This sequence comes from uncultured Elusimicrobium sp., assembly GCA_902767385.1. GTDB lineage: Bacteria > Elusimicrobiota > Elusimicrobia > Elusimicrobiales > Elusimicrobiaceae > Avelusimicrobium. The sequence continues at coordinate 13,498 of CACXHA010000012.1, read as the reverse complement.
CCAATTCTACACGTACTCCACGAATACCTAACGTGCATAGAAAATTGTATACAGCCAAAAAGACGACTGTGCTTACTAAAAACAACAGAGTCCCTTGGATAGCAAACAAGACAAGCCCCATCAAATAGGAAACTGTAAAAGAAGCTTCCGGTTTGAACACTTCTAAACAGGCCGCTATAAACATGACAATAAATACTGCTAACGGAAACACCGAAAACAGCACATCTTTGATAGATACTTTTTTAATTTCTACTTTCATAACACGCTCCTCAAAAACTAGTTTTCCGGCTCTAATACCACAATCATACGATTCTTTCCAGCATCATCAGGCAGTTGCACAACTTTTACCAAACATTTAATTCCTTGGCTCATTACAGTTGCGCGCAATACTCGATTCGGATTTTCCAAAGCCTCCCCTACTACCTGGATAATTTCTTGCTGACGGCCATTAAAAATATCTAGCAAATGGACCGTACGCTTTTCAGTTGCTTCAAATTCAAAATTCGTATACAACACATTATTGTTTTCATCCACTACCAAAGCACGCGTTCCCTTGGGAACAGCGACCGCCAAAATAGCTTTCCACCAAGTCTTTTCCTTTTCTAAAGACATAATCTCTACGTCTTCAAACCCTTTTATGTCTTCGTTTATCTTAGCGAGCAACCCCTTTACTGCCGTCGCTACATCCCCCACTTCATCTTTACGCTGCGGAACATCCAACGTTAAATGGTTCAAAGAAACGGCTTCAATGGAATCCTTTAAACTAGTGAGTGGACGAATAACCTTTAACAATAAAAATAAATAGAGGACTCCGCCTATAAGCAAAATCATTACCAAAGCCCCCATACAATACTTTATCATTGCCGAACGAATCAATTCACGAGCCGCCTCTCGTGAAACCGTTAAATTGATAACCCCCGCTACGGTATCGCCTTTGGCTAAAAGCGGGATAGCCATATCATAAGAATCCCCCCCTGAAACTAAGACAGCCCGCGGAACCCCATTACGAATTGCCTGCACCGCTGCATTACTATCAAAACCTACGGAATTATTATAGTCCGTATAGGACATGCCCATAAATTTAGTATTTTCATGCCACCGAATAGACCCATCATAATTGAGGTAAATGATACTTCTGACACGCGCATCATTTTGCATCATGTCTTTCATTTGGTTGGCTTCATTAAAAGACACTTGTTTCGGTTTAGCGGCAAGCCCCTGCACTAACTGCGGGGCGCGATACCGCACCATTTCTATCATTTCGTTTTGTAGTTTAGTATCAAAGACATACTTAAACAAATTGTAATAAAACAAACCACCGATTACGGCCGCATACACCGTAATTAAAACAAACCATAAAAGCCATTTAGAGGTTAATTTCATGAGATATTCACTCCTACTTAATCATCATCAATTCTTCTACTTTACGCAACCCAAGTTCCGCATCGGTATTGCCCGGATCCAACTGTTTAGCCACAATCCATGCCTGGCGGGCACGCTCAAAATCATCTTGGTTAAAGGCATCTAACCCTTCGATATATTTAGCACGAGAAGCTGCACTGGCCTCGGCCGACACGCGTGTTACTCCACCCGACAATCCCGGCACCACTTCCGACACCCCCGGCAAGCCGTCGGGTGTGGTAGTCGTGGTGGTGGTAGTAGTAACTGTTGTAGATGTCCCAGGCACCCCTGGAGTGGGAGCTAAAGTAGGAATCTGGTTATCTACTGTAATAGTTTCAAGAATGTCTTGCTGATCCAGTTTCTTTTCCAGTTCTTCCGTCTTTTGTTTCGCTTTTTCAGCCGCTTCTTGGGCCGTAATTTCAGCTTGTTTCGCTTCCAATTCTAACCGTTTGGCCTGTAATTCTTGATTGCGAATATAACGTTCTTTTGCGTTGCGGGCTTGTTTAACTAAATTGTCCATAGCCACGCTATCGGCCCCCCATTTTTTAGCATTATTCCAATAAGAAACCGCTTTATCAAATTGATAGGCATTGTATGCTTGGCAACCTGCCGTATAATAACCACCGGCAATTTCATTTTTAAGCTGGGACATATATTTTTGCACTCGAACATCCCCTGGTTGAATTTTTTTAATCCGCTCAAACACCGCATACGCTTCTATGTATTGGCCTTGATTGTATAGTTCCAAGGCCTGTTTCATATTTTCTTGCAATTGCTGGTGGCGCAATTTAGATTCCGCCTCTGAAATTTTAGCCACTAAGGCAGGGTCGTCTTTGCGCATTAAAAGAGAATTGTACCAAGCATCCAAGGCAGCCTGGTAATCCCCTTGCTTATTGGCCACATCTCCCCGACGGGCATATTCTTGGGCAATTTCCGCATCGATTTGTCTTTTCCAAGATAACGCTTTAGAATTGCCCGGACGAATCGTTAAAATTTCATTTAATTTATCGTTTGCTTCCACCAAGCGTCCGCTATCGTACAGGGCGGCCGCTTCTTTAAATTTGGCATCTAACACTTGGGACTCGGAAACCGTTCCATAAGTACCCATGTGGTTTGCTTGTTGCGCCAATGTTTGCGCTTGTTTGAAATTGGGGTCAATACTTAAAATGGTCTGCGCAAGCTCTTGAGCCCGCTGATAATCCCCTTGTTTATAGAGTTGGTACGCGTTTTCATACACCATGCGCAAAGTATAATTTTGAATCCGTTGCTTTTCAAGCTGGACGGTAGAAAGATATTGCTTTTTTTCCTCCACATCATTAAGTGTACCTAAAGAAATTTTCCCTAAATCTAATAACAACCCCGCTTCTTTGCCATATTGACGAACGGGAACTTCCCGGTTGAACGTTGATGCAGAAACCGTGGAAACCAGCCCGAACAAAACACTCATTGTTATCAGTTGTTTATTCATAGTAATTCCTCAAAACCCGAGTCCGCCGGAAAAAAGTCCGCTAAGCATCGGTGATAAAATTAAAATAAAAATCGTTGGGAAGATGAAAATAAACAAGGGAAATAACATCTTGGTAGAGGCCTGGGCAGCCAACTTCTCCGCCTTGTTTAGACGACGAGAACGTAAATCTGCCGAAAAGTTGCGCAGTAAATCTACTAAACTGGTACCTAATTCATCAGACTGAATAATCAACCCCACCAAAGAGCGTACTTCCTGCACACCTGTACGGGCAGCAAAACGCTCCAATGCTTCCCGGCGAGAGTAGCCCAGTTTAATTTCACCAATTGTTTTTTCCAGCTCTTCCTCTAAAATCGTTTTTTCACGCGCCACTTTAATAATTCTTTCAAAAGCGGTTAAATAATCCAACCCAGATTCAATAATTAGCGCGGCCAAATCTACCGTAGTAGAGAAATTACCTAAAATTTCTTGTTGGCGTTTTTGAATACGGCTCTTAATAAGCACGTCCGGCAAAATAAACCCTATCGGCAAGAAAATAATCGGCCAAAAAGACTTAAACAAAAGCATCATTGCCGCCGGCAACAAAATGGCTACAACAATTTTAGTATACAAAATATCTACCGGTTGCGGTTTGTCCGGGCTGCCCAATTGCAAGTACATTTCTTCTAGGGAATCTTCCAAATGAAAGGTATTGAGACAAAACACCGCTAATTTATCCAAAAGTTTGGCATCCGGATTTAAACGTGCAAAACTGGAAGCTGATTTATAACGGCGTACGGCAATATCTACAATTTCTTCCTTTTCGGCCGAGGGAGCAAACAGACGGAAAATACCCACAAAGGTAGCTCCCGCCCCTATTAATAACAGCAAATTGAGTCCTACAATCATTAAGTTGCTCATACCTTAATGTCCCCCAGTTTGCGAAGTACCTGCATCCCGATAAAGATCCACACAATACAAAACAGAAATACCATCATCCCGATAGGGCTGGTATAGAAATTAATCATTTGGGTCGGGTTAAATACAAACATAACCATCATCATCACAAAAGGCATAATACTGACTACAATGGATTGAATACGTTGCTGTGCCGTCATGGCCTGCAGTTTTTCTTCCAGCTTGCTTTCTTCGCGAATATTTTCTACCAAACGCGCAAAGATAACCGGTAAGTTACCACCCACTTGCCGTTGAATAATAATGGCCTTTACAATGTAAGAAAGCATACGGCTGTCTACGCGGTTTACCATACCATCTAAAGCTTGTTCAAAGGGAGTGCCCAGTTGATAGTTTTTAACTACCAAGCCAAATTCATCCGAAATAGGAGGCAATAAATCTTTGGAAACCATCTCAAAACCTTGCACAATGTCCATACCCGAACGAAGTGAGTTAGAAAGCAAAATTAAAGCATCCATCAGTTGTTTATTCACTTTGATACCGCGGCTCTTTTTAAGAGCGTCTAAAATAGAAGCAGGAATACGAATACTCACCACACCGCCTAGCGCCAAAAACGCCAAGAATACAAATACACCCAAAAATCCGCCAATCATCCACCCAAATAAAAACCCAATAACCATAAACACCGAAATCGTGCCTATAACAATGTATTTAACATCAATGGTAATAAACTGACGGTTAAAATCTTCGGCCCATAGCGTGCTCTTTGTCCGGTAATCCTCTAACGCGCGATCAATGGTTTCACGTTTGTTGCTGATTAAGAAATATACAAACATCCCCGCCAATACAGCCCCTATCAAAATGAGAATCAAGCTAAACAAACGATCGGCCTGGGTAGTGCGGTACGTTTCAGGGTTGGGCGGAGTTGCCGGTATAGAGCTTCCCATAAATTGTGCATACAGGTGGTTGGCCAGCACCACTACCGCCATGACAGATTTACGGTATTTCTCATCCCGTTGCGATACCGGGCTGGAAAAAGATTCAATGGTGCTAAAAAATTCATTATTAATTAACTCAAGTGTAGAAAGCATGGAACGGGCTCTGCCGTCCATACTGTCTTTCATAACAAGCAGTTGGTCCCCGCGCAACAAGTCTTTATTAAGACGGTCTAACGTGGCCATCAGGTTTAACCGGTTACCTACATAACCGCGAGAAAGCTGCTCTAACACAATGGGACGATTGGGATCTAACGATTGGGCGGCACGGTCCAAATACAAATACACATTGGAAAAGGCCTGGCGCCACAAATCTACTTCACTATAGGTTTGATTTTCCGTCTTAACAAATACAACTTTGTTTTTGTCCATGCGGGCCAGTTCGTCCGCAAACCAATCCGGCATGGTAACCGGTTTATTAGCGGCCGCACCGCACAAATCGGTTAAGGTGTAACTGGTCTCTTTGGAATCTACATTAAAAAATCCGGCCAAAATACGCATTTTATCTTGCGCACATTGAATCTTACGCAAGTCATTAGCGTCTAGTGAACGGGCCCGTGCCATCCCCGGGACAACCAGGAACAACCCCATCGCTAAAACCAATTTTACGAATACACCTTTCTTCTTCATAGTCAAATTAAATTTTTGGCGGAGCCGGCGGCAACGGAGCTTGAGGCATATCCGAGCGCCCTTGCTGCTCTTTTTGCAACCGTTCAACCGCCTTTAAATCCGGTTCTCCATCTAAGTCCAAAGGAACTGCTCCTTGGGTAAATACTTCCCGCGATACTTGATGCCCTTTAGCAGCAAATTCATCAAAGAAGGTAGGCAAGTTCCCTGTGGGAGCAAACACCCCTTGCACTTTACCGTTTTCATCTACCCCGGTCTGCACATAGCGGAATAAATCCGTAGATTGGATAACACCGTCTTTTTGACCATGCATTTCGGTAATGTAGGTTACTTTACGCGAACCATCCGAAAAACGGGAAAGCTGAACGATTAAGTTGACGGCTGATGCGATCATTTCACGAATTACGTAAACGGGTAACTCGGCCCCAGTTTGCATACACATAGCTTCCAAACGGGATAACCCATCGCGCGGCGTATTGGCATGAATCGTCGTTAAAGAACCTTCGTGCCCAGTGTTCATGGCCTGTAACATATCCAAAGCTTCTCCACCGCGACACTCCCCTACTACAATGCGGTCCGGACGCATACGCAAGCAGTTTTTTACCAAATCTTGAATCGTCACCGCCCCTTTGCCTTCTACGTTTGGTGGACGGCTTTCCAAAGATACCCAGTGCGGTTGTTGTAAGCGCAACTCTGCCGTATCTTCTACGGTAATGATACGCTCGTCATCAGCAATATAACCGGAGATTGCATTTAAGAAAGTGGTTTTACCGGTGCCCGTACCTCCGCAAACAATAATGTTTTTGCGGATTTTAACACATTGTTCAATAAATTCCATACACGCGGGCGTAATCGTACCAAAACGGTAATAATCTTCCGGCCCGAATGGTTTTTGGGAAAAACGACGAATAGTAAGTGTGGGACCCGAAACAGCCAACGGCGAAATAATGGCGTTTACACGAGAACCGTCTTTTAAACGGGCGTCCACAAGCGGTACCGATTCATCAATACGACGGCCCAACGGAGCCACAATACGTTTAATTACTTGTACTACTTGGTCATTATTTCTAAATTTGTATTTGGTAAGCGTGAGCTTCCCTTTTTGTTCGATAAAAATTTTATCAAAAGAGTTTACCATAATTTCGGTAACGGCCGGGTCTCGCATTAACACTTCCAACGGCCCCAATCCCAAAATTTCATCTAAGAGCTCCGAAGAAAAGCGCGCACGCTGTTCCCGGGAAAATTGCAAGTTGGGTTGCTTTTGCAAAATATCATCTACAATAGCTGCCACCCGTTTGCGCGTTTGGGCGCTGGCAGAACTTTCATCACTCACTACAATATGCTCAATTTCTAACGTGTGAACTACTTCCTTGTGCACCTTTTGCTTTAAATCATCCCAAAAGGAAAGCTTGGCAGACCCGGTTTGTTCTTCATCGACTACATGGTTTTTGGTGCTTTGCGTTTTGCCTTCATTAAATAGCAACGGGCTCCAAATTTCTTGTGCGGCTTGTGTAAATTCGGCATCGGAAACGGAGGCCGTCCAATCTTTGGGAGCCGGTTTTAAATCGCGGATTTTAGCAAGCACCAAACGTAGACCTTTTACCCACTCCGCTTGCGGATTGACAATAATTTCTACTTCGCGGCGGTTGGAACTGCTCATTACCTCTTCGTCCCATGGTAAAAATACATCTATTTCTTGCCCTAACTTAGAGTAAAAATTTTCAATCTCGGCATATCCGATAGAGCCCGGCATATCATACGCGTTACAAATAACGCTTAACCGGTCCATGGGATAATGTTGCTCTTTATAGTCGTTAAAAAGTTGCACCGTAGCGTTTAAGTGCGTGCGTGTAGCCTGAGAAACCCAAAACACCTTATCGGCAATATCAAACGCAAATGCCTGCATAGGAAAGCTAGAATCTACATCTAAGAAAATATCAAAAGTTTGCGCTAAGCGCGAGAGAATAGGTATCAAAATTTTAGGGCTAATGGAGGCTACTTGCGCACGTGTATTCCCTAAGGGTAATAATCCCACTCCCCACTGAGACATAGAAATTTTACCTCTTAAAAGGCCCCCTACTACTGCAATATTGGTGTTGCCTAACGTGCGGAGCAAGTCGGCTACGCTAACCGGTTTTTTGATATTTAAGTAAAAACTATGTTCTTGGCGAGCCAACGGATCCAACGGAACCACCAAAACTGGTCGTTTTTGAATACCCGCCCAACCCAGTGCCAAATTAAGGGCTAGCGTCGTTTTTCCCGCTCCATCTTTTGGGCCGGAAAATGCAATTATTTTTGCTTCCGATTTGAGGTCTTTTTCGTCAGCCATAAGTTATTTATTCTACGATTTCTACTGTAATAAATAAGAACAAAGAGCGTTGTTCTTCCGTCGTGTCTTTGCTCTTAAACAAAAGCCCAATTAAAGGCAATTTACCCAAGAACGGCACACGGTCTTCACTCACGTTGCGGGCGCTGCTCTTTAAGCCCCCAATCACAAGGGTTTCCCCACTGCTCAGTTCTACGTGCGTTTCCACGTCACGATTAGTAAAAGAAGGCGCGGTAGCCGTCCCAATAACCACTGTACGGGAATAGTCCACTGTGGAAACAGAAAGTTGTACTTGCAAGTCAATAATGTTGTTGCGTTCGGGGATGATCGTCGGCAACACGTTGAGCAAGATACCATACTCTTCCAACTGCGACCCAACCCCTTGGTTATTCACAATCGGTATCGGAACTTTACCGCCCACCGTAATTTTGGCTGGGCTACCCGAAGAAGTAACGATTTTAGGGTTAGAAAGCACTTGGGCACGTCCTTCGGTTTCCATTAAACGCAACCGCGTAGTAACTGCCGTTTTACGCTCAAATTCTCCCAAAGACAAAATACCCGGAATCGTGGCCTCTTCAAAATCAAAGAGCTGGTTCCAAGAAAACCCCTTTACACTTTGCAAAGTACCGCTGATTTCCACTACGTCGGCACTGACTGCCACAAGCCGCGTTTTTTTAGCTTGCACACAAGACGGAGCGAGCAAGCTAGCTAACAAAACTGCAAGTGATACTCCATATACCAATTTTTTATTTGTCATGACTCATCCCATTAATTAAATAATTTTTCAAAAGTGGCAATTTCCATCAAATAATTCGTTACATCTCCGTGAGAACGCAAGATGACTGAAATGTCACCCTCTTTTTGAGCGAGCGCCAAATACTGTGCATCCCGAGGAGAAAGAGCAAGCGCTAATGCCGTACTATCTGAATAAGCGGAAGCATCTTCGTCTTTATTCTTTAAAGCAGAAGCCGTTTTAGCATCAAGTCCTTGCCCCAAATCGTTTCCAACCCCTAATACTTTTACATTTTGCAACAAAGTAACCGTCACGTTTTGCTGGGTTCCGTTCTTCATAACGGCAGCAAATGTAAGCAAAATATCTACGTTATCATCCGGTTTAATTAAACTGGCCGTGGTGACAGGTACATTGTTAATTACAAAACCGCGCATTTGCACCGGAATCTTGCTAGAAAGACCCGCTTCCGGGGAGAGCGAGGTAATGGCATATTTGGAAATTTGGTTGCCTTTGGGAATTTGGATACGCGCTACCGCATTTTCAATAGCTTTAAAATCGGCATCCGTCGTGTAAGTAAAGGCATCTTTTTGCAGATAAGCGGCCGGGATCGGAACGGTTTTCACAAAGTCGCGCTTAATTACTTCGCGCTCTTTAATATCCCGCGTGGGCACAAAAACGTATTTCACATTTTTAGCATTATTTAACTTCTTCTCAGCACGGCTGACAATCATGGCATACACAATAGCTGCCAAAATGGCTAAAAGCAGCGGGAATAAAAAACCTTTTCTCATTTTTTCTCCTTACAACTTAAATTAACTAGTCAAATCTGTTTAGCGTTGGTCCGAACTTAAATACCCTTTTTCTATGGGCATACGCGCCGTGGCACGTATTTTACGGATCCCTTCTCGCCGGGGCTCGTCCGCTAAAATATAACTCGTCCCCGGGAAAGCTAACCGCACCGGATAGGTCAGCGTTACTACTACATCTTGGTGGCGATGTTTTTTAAACATCGGGTCCATACCGGTTGTTTCCACCTGTATTTGTACACTTAGCCGCTCGGCCTCGCGCCCAAATACTTTACGTTTTGATTGGTCTACCTTTTGCTGCATGGTGGTCCGGTTGGCCGGCCCACTGGGAGTATCCACCCCCACCAATGCCGCAATACGAGCAAACTCATAGGAAGCGTGGTTTAAAATAAGCGTACGATAAGCGATATTGCCATATTCAAGCACGAAGAAGATCATCAGCATAAATACCGGCAAAATGAGCATCAGCTCTACCGTTACCTGGCCGCGCTTCCTACGAAAAATATTCATAGTCTAGTTAGCGCTATTGATACCGCCCAAGATTTTCTGTTTCACGTTCTCATATACTTCCGGCATGAAACCTTTTACAGCGGCCCCCACGCCCAAAGCAATACCCACTACTACCACGAGCATAAGCACGTATTCTACGGTGTTTTGACCTTCTTTCTTGGTCAAAGTACCCAAAGCTTTGGCTTTGAGCATGTCTACTTTATTTTGTAAGGCTACGATGTATTTCATAATTCCTCCCACCTTCTAAATTTTTAATTTGTACTATAATCCGTCAAAATCACTCTTGCACCTTGGTCAAACTGCTGGGGTACCAAGTGTGAATATAATATATAGAAAGATAAGAACGCCCCCATCAGTCCCGCCGCCACAATGATATATTCTACCGCGCTTTGGCCTTTTTTATTTTTAAGTATCTTCCTTAACTTTAACATACGTTAAAATTGTAAGGAAATCGCAATTTGTTGCGAAGTCCCAAGTGCCCCAAAAGGCGTAACCGCATAATCAATAGAAGCCCCGTAACCAAAGAGTTCTGCACTGTAAATACCAAACCCAAAGGATACGCGAGAAGTTTCTTCTAATCCGACTTCTTTGACCCAACTATCTTCCGTATTAATACCGGTGTTATCACGTGTATAGTAACCTACGCGCAAATCAAACCGAGCAACTTGGAGTAAATCCTCGGGAATATGTACTTCTAACCCCACCCCGTAGCGTGCGCGGTCGTCGCGGTATTTCATAAATTCACCGGAAATAGTAAAGTAGCGCGTATTGAGGTCAGCCCCTAAACGGTAACCACGTGGCATTTCATATTTGTCGCCTAAATTTACTAAAGCACCGCCTAAACCGAGCCAGTTTACTAAACGTAATTTAGCACCGGCATCAAAGCCGATATTATCGTAGTAGTTATGACCGTTTCCGTTATACAAACGCTCGGAAACATACTTAGCTGTACCACCTAATTGCAATTTTTGGTTAAAGAAACCGCGGGCAATGGATAAACTACCCACAAAGTTTTGCACCGGGACTCCCACTTCCGGATTTTGGTTTCCCCACTCATCGCGGAAGTCAAAGTTTTTCATGTCCATGTAATTGACACTAAGCCCTATAATCGTCTTACCGATAGGTTGCAAATAAGCTAGTGTACGCGCTTTGTAACCTTGTAAATAGTCCATGTACGTAAACTGCACTTCGCGCGTGGTGGCACTGGCAGCCCCGGCGGGGTTCCAAAACAAAGCTTCCGGCCCATCTGCCACCGAAACAAAGGCGTTCCCTAACGCTTGTCCACGTGGAGCACCGGCATCAATCTTTAAGAAAGCTCCGGCACTGGTACCGGCTTCCTTGTGAATAGCCAACGCGTTGGTGCTAAGCACCCCCACGAGTAAACCTGCAATAACGAATTTTGATAGTTTCATAAAGTTTTCTATTCCTTACTATATTATAGCACGAACTCTCCTACGGAATTAAAATCTTTACCACTTTTTGGCAGTGTTCGCGCCCGTTGTAGGCTTTAAAGTCCACCAGCCCAAAATACACCCCACGCGCCACTTTCTTGCCGTGTTGGTTGGTACGGTCCCACTTACAACGTAACGCCGCATTACGAACATTTCTAAACGAACCGACATCCGCATCCAATTCTTCAGGCGTTAAACGCGTGGTACTGACATTATTATCCGGCTGGAAGTAGAGGTTTTCACCCATGGTGGTTTGATAGTTATTTGCATCCACACAGGTGTAATCGCTATCGCGCACCAAGTCGCCCGCCAAGTTAAAGTACTTGATAGATACTGTACCCGGAACCGGCATCTTAGTAATTTCCAGCGTACCTTTGCTAGCATCACGCAGCGGGTTGGGGTAGAAGAACACTGTCTTCTTCCAATCATCACAGACGAACTGTCCGTCCCCTATGGCAACCGTAGCGCGGTGTAAGTTTTGATACTGGTAAGCATCAGCCACGCGGTTGACTTTCCATTTGGTACGGTCTGTAGAGGTATCGTCCCCAAATAAAATTTCTCCCGTTACGCTATCAATCGCCGCAGAATCAATGGACGTTACAAAGCGGAACGGATAGATACCATCCGGTACTTCTTGTTGGGCATAATCGCGGCCGTCCCACACTTCTTCAATAAGCGTGGTCCCGGGGCGGATACCCACGATGGAACGTACTAACACTTCACGAATATCTTTCACTTCTTTACCCGTGGTAGGATTGCGTAACGTACCTTTGGAGTAATCATAAATGGTGGTACCCGGCTTAAAGATTTGGATAGCCACTTTCATCGGTACAGAAACCTGATAACCGATCTTCATATTCTGTCCGCGCAAAGCAATGGCATAGTTATCCGTTTCCAATAAGTCATACACTTTTAAGAGGTCAATGTTTTTAGTGATAGACTGAACAGTCGGCTCATACAGCGTTGCATCGGGGTAGTTACGTGCCGTTAAGCGGAACTCGTAAATACCCGGTTTAACGTAGTTGCCGTTGTGATCGGTACCGTCCCAATACATTTTGCGAATAGCGTTGGCATCAAAGTGCCCCGTATTCATAATGGTCATGGTAGAGAGGAATTTACAAATATCCCCGGCTACATTGGTACGGGATTCATATACATTGACGGTGCTAGAAAGGACATTATCCGTAACCGGGGAACACATACCCGGCTCCAACGCCACGATAGCTACTTCTACGGTAGCCGCACGAGAAATGGCAAAGTTGATCTCATACGGCGGGATAAACGTAAGGGTCGTTGTAGAGGCATTAAACAACTGCGGCGCATTGGGGAACACATCCACCATGCCTTCTAAGAAGTACACCGGTCCGCGGGTTACATTAATCTTGCTGACTACTTTGTCCGAGGCGTAGAGGTAATTTTCTTGTTTAATGTCATTTTGGGTTTTGAACGGAGAACCAGACTTATTATTATAAGTGGTATTATCCCCGTCAAGAACCGCGTCATAATAATAACGGTTAAACGGTTCGTTGGAACGCGCCGAGATAAAGAACGGATATTGACCGTCCGGCAACATTTCATATGGACAGTTTGCTTTTTCTTTGGTGTTCTTACACTTGTTAATTTCTTCTGCCGTATGTTTTGCAGAGGAAGGATTGGGATTGTAGAAATATAACGCATCCCAGTCTTCCATATTAATAGCGTTATCCCCCACGCTCAGTTTAGAGCGGTCCATTGTCTCAATCGGCTGCAAGCGCACATCTACTACACCCGAAGCCGCTTCTTGGGCATTGGCAGGATAGTTGGTAAATGTAGTATCGTTGACATAGATACAAGCACGTTTCTTTTGGCTGATTAAGGCAGGGTCTACCGGGCCCGTAGCACTTGTAAAGATATCACTATCGGTATCCCTGTTACAAATACGAGGAGGCCACACCGCATCCGTATCGGTAGTAACATCCAACTTTTCTTGCTTTAAATATACCGTATATGTACCGGTAGCCGGTTCGTTACTGTCAGCCCCTTGAACGGTTAAATCCGCATTTTTATCGCGGTCTCCCACAATACTATATTCTGAAGAACTGGTCCAGGTATTGCGATATATATCCGCTCCATCGGGTTTGTATTCTACTAAAGTTCCATTTTCCGGGATCGTCCCGCTAGTAGCAGCTACCCCGCCAGCAGGCGTTATGGAAACACTGCTTAATGAGCTGACACCCGTTTGGCTACCTGTATAGACAGCTGTTACTTCGGCATCATTATAATTCCCAGTGCGGGCATTATAATCCGGTAT